>JANMSG010000639.1:0-6188 GCA_031389065.1 Acidobacteriota bacterium
GGCTCTCTCCGGCGCAACGATCAATGACTTCGCGTAGGTTGTCGCAAGCGACTTTTTCAGTGCGCGACGAGCCTATACTGACCATGCGGTCGCCTTCATCAAATAATAAAACAAGCCCTGCATAGCCGAACTCGTGGATCAATTGCGACAGCGACCGCAACATCTTGAAGGCGATGGTGCGGTCCATTCTTTCCGATATGCTGAATTCGCGGACATCTTTGAGGGCGACGGTTTCGCCGCGCAACCAGGCGCTGATGACGCGCTTATGGGCTTCATTCTCTTCGGCTACAGCTTGCAGATAAAAATAGACGGCGTGGCGATACGAAGGGCTTTCTACCTTGAAGCGCAAGATGGTATCGAGCCAGAGTTTGGCGCGCAGGTCTAAACCCAGGCTCGTCATAGGGTTTTCGACGCCAAGGGTTTTCAGAGCGTTGAAAAAATGATTCTCCAAAAACGCTTCGATGCCTTGGGTGTCGGCGATGTTGGGATCCGTATCATGAAAGATGAGGTTGGAAACGACTGCCTGATAGACTTTGAGTTGGTTATCATAGGGGCATTCTTTCGGACTCAACTCGGTACGGCTGACCACGTAGCCATTGTCCCAGGCAATGTCGCGCAGACGATAAAGGAAGTGCGATTTGCCGCTGCCGTATTCGCCGACGACGAGTTTGAAACTGGAGCCGCCATCGCGCAAATAGCCGCGCAGGTATTCGTTTTCCAGCGTCTGAAGCAGCGAATCAAGACCCACGCTGTAGGCTTCGAGTCCGCGCGTCGGCGGGATGCCCGATTCACCAAGTTTGCGGACGATGTGCTGCGCCTCTTGTTTGCTGAGCGCCATTATTTTATCTCCTCCGAAAATGTAGAGCAAACGGTTAGTTTGCTGCGTTTTCCTAGTTTCAGGGCGCCACGCAATCTGTTAGATTGCGCTATCACAATGACTCCTGAAGAAAAAGTTTGGAGTTCCGCTTTCAGGCGGCTGTAGTCACATTCGATATAAACCGCCTGAAAGCAAGGCTTAAATCAGCTTGCACTTTTGCCTTTTTACTTTTGCCTTATGCCTTATGTTATTTCTCTTTTGCAGAATCGAAATAGAGGTCTTTGATAAACTGCCCTTCGGTTGCGCCAGTCGCTAAAAATATGGCGCGCGTCGAATCGCCTGTGACTTCAATGGTCGCCGTGCCTAAATTGAGGCGGAAGCCTTCGTGCATCAATTTATTTTGCCGACGCAGTTGCAACATATCATAGACAAAATGGGTCTTGGGATAATCAACGAAACTCTGTTTGGAGGGCGTTCGGCGAAACGATAAAGGTTGCCGAACCAGCACCAGTTCGCGGTAGCATTCAACAATGCTGACCCGCGTGCCAATATTTTTGCCAGAGAGCGTAAGCAGGCGTTGATAGGCTTCAAAAAGTTCCGCGATCAAACCATCGAGATCAACTTTGCGTTCGCAGATGTCGCGCCGCGCCCGTTCGTAAGCGGCAATGACCTGCTCGACATCAAGCTTGATTTTTTTGGCGGTCGCAAGTTGGCGCGAAAAGGTCAGATAGACCTGTTTCTTGCGCAAATCGGGTTCGATAACCAAGAGGTCGGCAATTAGTTTCGTCGGCGACCCGGTTAACTCAATGCCCTTCTCTTTGAAGGCTTTGCGCAAATCGCGCGCGAAAGTGAACTCAAGCTCGGAAAGCTGCACATCAGCAAACGCCCGCAGCTTGTCGGCAGTTGTGCGATAGCCTTTTGGCAAAGCGAGTCCTTCGCTCGGCTTTTCCAAAGCGACGCTGGCTTCATAGAGAACGACGGCATTGCCGTGCGGATTTTTCAGAGCCCGCAGAGCCAGTTCCAGCGGCTTGATTACATCTTGGCGCATTTTGACTTCAGCCGCCAGTTGTCTTCGCGTTTCGGCAAGCGCCTCGGTCAATTCCGCCGCCTCGACTTGAGGCGTTTGCGAGGCGGCGCTGCCCGTCTTATTACTCATTAACTTTTTCTCCCTTTTGTAAGCTTGTAAAAATCGAATAGCTAGGTTGGCTAGTCTAATACCAGACCTAGGGGAAGCGCAATTTGGATTTACAAAATCTGCTGTAGTAGGGTGATTCAGTTTTCGACAGGAAGGTAGATTACCGAAAAGATGAAGAAGGATAGAGCGCGGATTTTACGGCTGGAGCGGATGGACGCGAATAACTTTTAAAGAAATGGTCGCCTATCGCATGGATTTCTTTATCTTTAATGAAGGCGCGCAAAGGCTCATCATCAAAACTCTCGACAACAGGATTGAATTTCAGGGATATGACTCGCGCAAGTATTGTCATCTACAAGTCCGGTTTTTGAAAAAATTTTCATGGCGAAACAGGGTAAACCGTTTCGCCGGAACAAATCTTCTTACCACTTTCCCAAGATACAGCAATTCTCAGTTTGGAAAAAAGCCCAATAAATATGAGGAATTGCACCTGTTCGCGGCTGGAATTTGTGGCATCAAACAGACCCTTTTAAACTTTCTTGAGGTCATAACCCCTGATTTTCCCATTAACATTAGCTCTTAAGAATTCGATTTGTCGTCCTACCGATTCTGTCGGATGCGAAGAAGATAGTTCGCAGCGGCACAACCCCGAAAAGGCGATAATCGCCTACGGCTTTCATTCCTGCCGAAGCGATGCAGCCGCATTGCGAACAATCCGGATCACCGCCAAATTGACAAGGCGTAATTTTGCTTTTCAAGTCAGCCGTTAAATTTAAAGTGGTGCGCGAGAAGATACATTCTTCGGGGGTTTTCGGTGGGTTTCGATATCCCCTGACCACAGAATCAGGCAGTTCCATTTTCGGAAACTGCGGACGCAATCTGACCAATTCATTCAACACCGCGTCGCGCCCAGATGGCGTCAGAAGCTCTTCACCTTCGGCACCTTTTTGCGGCGTAAACAGACTGAACCACAATTTCCGAACTTCCTCTTTGCCTGACCAGAAAGACAAGAACTCTTCAAAATATTTCGGGCGATCCAGCATCTGTCCCGTCACTGTGCAGTGAACAGTGATGGAATGACCTTGAATATTTTTCAAGATGCGCTCGTATGTTGCAGGGGCGCGACGAACGTCATGCTCAGCTTGCAATCCATCTATGGAGACGACAATAAAGAGGTCTTTTATTTTGTTCCAGTGTGCCGGGATTTCGCGCACAGCGCTGGTCACAAGCTGCACGGCTATGCCCATTTTGCTTAGCTTGGGGAGTAAAACATCCAGTTCCCGAAAGCGCACCAGCGGTTCGCCGCCAACGATGGAAATGTGTAGAGGGCGATATTTATGGATAAGAGCGAGAACGCTGTCTATAAGCTCTTGGCCTTGGTAATCGGAAAGTACGCGAAGCGGTCCGAGTTGTCCAAGGTGTTCCGGTTCATAGGCGTAGCAGCCCGGACAACGCAACGGACATTCGCGGGTGATTTCAAGTGATAATGACGGATAGTGTCCACTTAAAATGCGCCCCCAAGCCCGAAAGACATCTCCTGTTTTCATTGATTATTCCTTTATGAAAGATGGGATATGACGTCCATTCAACGCCGACACAAAACCAAATAACCATTGTCTGTTTCTGTGTTTTCCATCAATGAGTTAAACGAAGGAAGGAGCGGGCGAGAAACCGAAGTAACCCTGCAAGAGGTACCTACCCACGCCATCATCTTCCCTCGAAGATTTAGCTTCTACACGCGCCGATGGCGCGTACTGTTGGCAGGTCTTCGGACTTGCAGGCGAAAAATACAATAAAACTTTTCCTACTAACCGTCGCTTCCCAGTCCTGTTGACCAGTGCTTCATGACGGTGTTCGTTCCTGCTTACCGCTGCGGGGCAGCTCTGGATTTACACCAGATTCCCTCTTGCCACACTGACGACTTGAGCATCAGCGTACCAACAGCAACACACAATATATAGTGCTTATACTTCTACGTCAATACAACATATCCACTCTGATTTACGAAAGAGTAGAATGGCAAATCTGTAGCCGACCGTTCATCTGAAGGTTTTTCATTATTGTTCAAGCTCACGGTTGAGCTACTGATTTTATGATACTCACTCTACCCAATCGGCTATAAAGACATTGGTGTCGCCTTGTTTTGCGGCGTTGCGATTTGAGGCAAAAACGAGTTTCTTGCCATCGGGTGAAAACATCGGGAAACCATCGAAGGTTTCATTGTGGGTGATGCGTTCAAGATTGGTGCCATCCACATTGATGGCATAAAGGTCAAAATTTCTGCCCCTCGGGTCATCCATGTTTGACGAAAAAATGATGCGCTTGCCATTGGGGAAAAAGTACGGAGCGAAATTCGCCTTGCCGTTGCTCGTCACTTGACGTTTGCCTGTGCCGTCGGCTTTCATCACCCATATCTCAAGCGTCGTCGGGCGTATCAAGTTTTCTTTCAATAACGCTTGATAATCGGCAATATCTTTTTCGCTCTTCGGGTGGTGGGCTCGATAAACAATCCACTGGTTATCAGGCGAATAAAAGGGGCCGCCATCATAGCCGACTTCCGTCGTCAGGCGTTTCAATTTTTTGCCGTTCAAATCCATGGTGTAAATATCCAGGTCGCCATCTCGCAAAGCTGTGAAAACGATCTTCTTGCCGTTTGGTGAAATCGTCGCTTCCGCGTCATAGCCTTCGGTCTTCGTCAGTGGTTTTACATCCGAGCCATCCGGAGCCGCTGTGAAAATTTCGTAGCCCGGATACAAAGCCCAGACATAGCCTTTGGAGTAATCGGCTTTCGGCGGACATTTCGCATCGGCAAGATGCGTCGAAGCATAAACAATGCGCTTGCCATTGCGAAAAAAGTAGGCACAGGTGGTGCGCCCCTTGCCTGTCGAAAGCATCTTTACGCCTGAACCATCAATGTTCATCTCATAAATCTGATCGCATTCGACGCCTTCGCGCGTTGATTGAAAGATCAGTTTTTTGCCGTCGGCGGAAAAATAGGCTTCGGCATTTTCGCCACCGAAACTCAATTGACGAATATTTTTAAAATGCTTCTCGCTGGGCAAGCGCAGCGTGTCGTCGGCGGTCTCAGGCTTGAGGGTTAGAGGTTGAGCGAGTGAAACCAGGATCGAGCAAAGGCTCATTACAATAGCAAGGACAAATTTCATTCTAAAATCTCCCGTAAAATTTCGGTTTGCAGTTTGCAGCAGTTGGCAGACACCAGGTTGCTTGCGCAAATCATTGTCACGAAAGCAATCGTTATCAATTTCAAAATAGAAATAATAGTAAGCCTTGCGGCCTACTGCAAACGGCTACTGCCTGTTAATAGAAAGTTGTGCAGCGAGTTTTATGGCTTCTATCATACTTTGATGTTCGGCTATGCCCAGCCCCGCTTTGTCAAAAGCTGTGCCGTGATCTACAGACGTGCGAATGATTGGCAGGCCTAATGTTACATTGACAGCTTCGCCAAACGCCAGACACTTGACGGCGATCAAGCCTTGATCGTGATAGCAGGCAATGACTGTATCAAATTCACCACGCGCGGCGCGCACGAACAGAGTGTCCGACGGAAAAGTTCCTGACACGTTGATATTGAGCGTCGTTTTGCAATGTTGAATCGCCGGTTCAATTTCGCGAATCTCTTCCTGCCCGAACAGACCATGTTCTCCGGCGTGCGGATTGAGTCCGGCAACCGCTATGCGCGGCTGAGGGATGCCGAATCTGCGCATCTCGCTGTCGGTTAATTCAATGGCGCTGATGACGCGCTCTTTGGTTATGGCGTTGATGGCGTCTTTCAAGCTCAAGTGAATGGTCAAAAGAACAACCCGCAGACTCCCCGCAAAAAAACACATCAAAGAACGCTTCGCGCCGCATAAAGAGGTGAGCATCTCGGTGTGGCCGGGGAATGGCGACCCTGCGAGTTTCAAAGCCTCTTTGTTGATCGGCGCAGTGGCTATTGCATCAAGTTTATGGGCAAGACAAAGCCGCACAGCAGTCTCTATAAAACTTACCGCTGCGCGACCTGCGGTTGCCGACAGTTTGCCGAATTCTACGCCCTCGCTCAAATCGCCGACATCGCAAACTACGACCTCATCGCCAGCCTCGTCTATTGTGTTTTTGTTGACGATAGCATAATCGCAAGGCAGGCCGAAGATTTGCGCTTGTCTGCGAAGCTCTTTTGCATCTGCGATGATGACGAGTTGGCAGGCAGACCTCAACCCTGCATCGGCAACTGCTTGC
>JANMSG010000716.1:0-2389 GCA_031389065.1 Acidobacteriota bacterium
CAAAGAGGTTGATGTGGAAGCCAGGCGCATCACGATCAACGCGCCGGAAGGTTTACTTGATTTGTAATTTTGGATTTTAGATTTTGGATTAATGAAAAACTGAGTGAATCCAAAATCCAAAATCTAAAATCTAAAATCCAAAATGCGATTTGATATTATAACGATTTTCCCTGAGATTTTTCGCGGGGTCTTTGAATTTGGAATCATTCGCCGCGCTGTTGAAGCGAAGTTGATTGAGATTAACATTCACGATCTGCGCGACTTCACTGCTGACCGTCACCATATGGTTGATGACAGACCGTTTGGCGGTGGTGCCGGAATGGTGATGAAACCCGAACCGCTCTTTCGCGCGATCGAAGCCATTACCCACAAAGCACCAAAGATGCGTGTGGTGCTTTTGTCGCCGCAAGGTCGCTCCTTCAATCAACAGGCGGCAGAAGAACTCACGAAAGACGAAAGAGTGCTTTTTATCTGCGGGCGCTATGAAGGCATAGATGAACGGGTCGTTGAGAATTTAGTCACCGACGAAATTTCGATTGGCGATTATGTTCTTTCAGGCGGCGAGATTCCCGCTATGGTTGTTCTTGACGCCGTGACGCGCTTGCTACCGGGGGCGCTTGGTTGCGAACAGTCAGCCGAACAAGACTCTTTTTCAAGCGGCTTGCTTGATTATCCGCACTACACCAGACCCGCTGAGTATCGCGGACTGAAAGTGCCGGATGTGCTTTTGAGCGGTAACCACGCTGAAGTAGAAAAGTGGCGACACAAAAAAGCTTTAGAGAAAACGCTGCGATGTCGGCCAGATTTAATCGAGGCGCAGCAAAAAGAAAAGGCCGAAGATATTTTAAAAGATAAAGATTTGAAGAGGTAACCAGATATGATGAATTCAGTTATACAAGGTATTGAAGACAAACAGTTACGCAGTGATCTGCCGAAATTTCAAGCGGGCGATTCGGTTCGCGTTCACGTCAAAATTAAAGAAGGCGATAAAGAGCGCATACAGATTTTTGAAGGATTGGTCATCGCGCGCAAACATTCAGGGGTTCGCGAAACCATCACGGTTCGCAAGATCAGCTTCAGCGTTGGCGTCGAGCGCATCTTCCCGCTGCACGCTACCGTCATTGATAAAATCGAAGTGATCCGTCGGGGTCGCGTGCGTCGCGCCAAGCTTTACTATTTGCGTGAACTGCGCGGCAAAGCGGCTCGCATCCGTGAGAAAGACACTCGCGGCTTCAAAGCAAAGGCTTCAGCAAAAGCTACAAAGTCAATTGCTCCTGCCGCGCCGGATACGACTGCTGATACGCAATAGTCGTTTGATGGCTTGATTTTTGAGTGCAACGAAATATCTTTTATGAAGAGCTAGAGGAGACCAAAAAAAGTGTCCTCTAGCTCTCGTTGTGTTTAAGGGGGTAGACATGGCAACACGCAGAGAGATGCTCGAAGAGTTCGTTACCATAGACCCGAACGATTCTTTTTCGCGATACGCCCTGGCGCTTGAACTCGAAAAAGAAGAACGCGCAGAGGAAGCAATCGTGCAACTACAAGAGGTAATCAAGCGCGATGAAGATTATGTCGCGGCTTATTATCATCTTGGGCGAATGCTGGCCAAAGCCAGCAAAGAAGAAGAGGCGCTTGCCGTTTACAACCGTGGCATCGTTGCAGCAACGAAAGCTGGCGATCAAAAGACGCGGAACGAAATTCAGGACGCCATAGAAATGCTGAATTGAAATTTGCTTTTCTGCGTTTAACAATCTGATGACACTTATGCTTTGGATTGTTTCAATACTTCTTCTGGCAGTTTTCCTTTACATCGCTTTACTACACGCGGCTCTTATTTTTTCCGTTTATGTATTAAAGCGAAAAGGTTCATCCATGATTCCGTTGCTTTGAAGTCTATGTGGAGTGATTGGAATCGTTCTTTTCCTAATGGGTGACGAATTTTAATGTAATGTGCTGATCTACCTGACTAAATTATACCGAATTGCAGAACATAATGAGATAAAGTAGCCACTTGGCCACCAGTGGTAATTCAACCGAGAGGAGATCAGGTCTCGATCTTCATAGACCGTTCGAGACCGCGCGCAGACGCACTCCTCTAAGGCATCAAGATCTTTGAAACAAACATTGGCGACACCTTCTTTGATCAGCGGCCAAAGGTGCTCGGCTGGATTGAGTTCCGGCGTATAAGCGGGCAACGCCACCAGCGTCATGCGCGCCCGTACCTGCAAACTCGTCAAGGAACAGGTGCGCCATCTCCGCGTCGAGCCTCGGTCAGCTGAGCCAAAAACTGCTTCCCGTCGCTCGACGCGGAGATGGCGCACCTGTTCCAACACGAGTTTGCAGGTACGGGCGCGCATGACGCTGGTGGCGTTGCCCGCTTATACGCCGG
>JANMSG010000749.1:0-2023 GCA_031389065.1 Acidobacteriota bacterium
GCAAGCAGATCAATGATCTCTGCTTGAATTTTATTGGTGTCTTGATACTCGTCAACCAGTATATATTCAAACTGCTCTGCCCAGTAATCGCTTATCTCTTTTTTCTCAACCAGCAGTCGTTTCCAATTCAAAAGTAAATCGTCGTAATCCATAGCATTGCGCTCAAGCTTGCGCGCTTGATAGAGGCGGTCAACGCGCTCGATTTGCGTAGCGAGAGGCTCAAATTGCGGATAGTTTTTCACGATGCAATCATGCAGGGGTGTGTCCGTATTATTCGCAAAACTGATGAGGGAGTTGATAACTTCGGCTTTCGGAAACCGTTTTGCTTTCGGGTCTATGCCTGCTTCTTGAATGGAAGCGTCAAGCAGATCTTTCGCATCTTCTGAATCCAGGATCGTGAAGTTTGCTTGATAACCTATAGACACGGCGTGACGACGGAGGAGGCGATTGGCTATGGAATGAAAGGTGCCGCCCCAAATTTTTCGCACATCAGATTGGACCAAGGATTCAACGCGACGGAGCATTTCGCGCGCCGCTTTATTGGTGAAGGTAACCAGCAGGATGCGCGAAGGAGAGATGCCCGATTCAATCAGACGCGCTACGCGATAGGTCACCGTTCGAGTTTTGCCGGAACCGGCTCCCGCGATGACAAGCAAGGGACCAGTGCCCGCAGTTACCACAGCGTACTGTTCTTCGTTGAGGTCAGCCTTGTAGTTGACCAGATAACGGCGCGGCACATCGCGTTTGATGACGTAGCGTTTTGTCGGATCCATAACGAAAATGAAGTATAAACCACTTTTTACATTTCGGTCGTAGGAAGATATTGGTTAGTGAAAAAAAGTTGATTTTGGCGACTTTGTCTTGTTTTTCTGTCTTTGAAAAACATTGGTTAAAAATTTCACATCAATTTTCTTTCAAATCATTGGCGGGTGCTGCTAGAATTATAGTTTCCGTTTCAGAGATTTTATTGAGGAGAAATGATGCAAGAAGTCAACAGACAGAATGTACCGCTACGACAGTCGGAATCGAATAACAAATCAACTTTCGCTTTAGATCGCGAAGATAGAGTTTCCCTGAAAATCATACCTTTTGTGTTGCTTCACGTTGCCTGCTTAGGGGTTTTCTTTACAGGCGTGAGCGTATGGGCAATCGTACTCTGCATATTTTTGTATGGCGTTCGTATGTGGGGATTGACCGCAGGTTATCACCGCTATTTTTCGCATAGAAGTTTCAAGACCAGCCGTTTCTTTCAATTCGTATTGGCCTGGCTTGGCGCTTCGGCTTTGCAAAAGGGACCGTTGTGGTGGGCCGCGCATCATCGCCGCCATCACAAATTTACCGACCAGGAAGGTGATGTACATTCGCCCGTCAGAGAGGGTTTCTGGTGGTCGCACGTCGGCTGGGTGCTCAGCGAAAAACATCAGGATACGGATATTGAAGCAATTAAAGATTTCGCCAAGTATCCTGAATTGCAATGGATTAACACCTGGCACGCGGTTCCTGGCATTGTTTTAGCGGTTATCTGTTTTCTCGTTCTCGGATGGCAAGGTCTATTCTGGGGATTTTTCGTCAGCACGGTTGTGCTCTATCACGGCACGTTTTCCATCAACTCGTTAGCGCATATGTGGGGCAGCCGCAGATATGCAACGACGGATGACAGCCGCAATAATTTTTTCCTTGCTTTGATAACCGGCGGCGAAGGCTGGCACAACAATCATCACCACTACATGGCTTCTGTAAAACAAGGCTTCTATTGGTGGGAGGTTGATTTCAGCTATTACGTCTTGAAGGTATTGTCCTGGATAAAAGTCGTGCGCGATTTGCGCATGCCGCCCGCGCATCTACTGGTTCGACAACGGACCCGGCCACACGATTGGGTTCGAGCCAAACACGTTCGTGGATGTGACGGACGAATGGCCTCGGGCGATTGAGTGGCTCGGCAGGCTGATGGCCATGCAGGCGAACAAGCCCTACGACCCCAAACAACTGGACGGGGCTCAACAAACGAAGGAAGGACTCAGCC
>JANMSG010000761.1:0-4602 GCA_031389065.1 Acidobacteriota bacterium
ACGGCGTAGATGAAGGCGAAGCCTGGAGCGAAGGAGGTGCCAACGCAAACACGTATTTGACGGCAATGCCTGCAGGCAACTACATCCTTGGGCTTGATGTGCGTTGGGAAAAGATCCAACAACCGATGACTGTAACGGTCAAAGTAGAACAAGGCGTGATGAATAGTGGCTATGTGATTCTCGCTTTCATCTTACTCTCGGTTTTTCCATTCTTTGTGATGATCTATCACTTTAGTTTCTCAGCCAAGAGATGGAAAGACAGTGATTTCAGTCCTTATCAATCATCTGAATAGGTCGGCAAGTATAGCTCCATTATTTGGTTTTGAGCCGCCAGGCTTACCCTTCGACCCGCCCATTCCATCGCTGATACTTTCGCGAAAACCGAATGAACATAACAGGAGATGATCACTACTTAAGGGTTGAGATCTCCCTGTTGACTTTCAATTCTTTGTATGATAAAAAACGCATCCAGTAAAGAGTCCTAAATTCTCAGGCTCCAATAATTTACAAATTGACTCTCGATAGTAAAGAAGGTAGAAGGAATTCTGTTTAGAAAACCTAACTATCGAACGGAAGATTAAGGGATTTTGAAAAAGGGGAACCAGTGATGTCAAACAAATATGTAGATGCCTGCCGTCGCATATTCGATGAGGCATTCAATCAAGGCAAGTACGAAGTGATTGCGGAGGTCATTGATCCCAATTACAGCTTCAACGGCTCAAAATCTGATGGCAAGGCTGTTGAAGAGACCACAGGATGGATAGAGATGATCAGGGCTGCGGTGCCCGACCTCCATTTTACGCTTGAGGATATTTTCGGTCACGAAGAGAAGGTGGCATTTCGTAGGAGGCTTAATGGCACAAACACCGGCAACTTCCAGATGAGTGGTAAGGCAATACCGCCTACTGGCAAGGCTATATCAATTACAGGTACGAACATCGTCACTTTTGCTCACGGCAAAGCTGTGACCAATATACAGAACTGGGACGAGCTTGGCTTCACCGAACAACTCGGCCTAATCCCTCAATCAAAAGCGGCAGGATAGTCTCTGCTCTCGCTTTTGACAACGAAAAGAAACGCTTCTGACTTCTGGTTAACACTAATAAGGAGAAAATCTCATGGCTGTGAAAAAAGCTGCAAAAACGAGCAATGCGCCCGCCGGGAAAGCCTCTGCCGCAAAAGCGCCCGCCAAAAAAGCCTCCACCAAACGGGCTGAGGATATCGGTGACAAAATAGAGGTCTTTACGGCTCCGCACCCGCCGCGCAAAGATTCGCCGGAATATGTGCGGAGCCGAAAGTGGCTGGTGGGAAAAGCGTCTGGTGGCTGCTATATATGTGGCGGTCCTGTTGATCTGTCGCATCCGGAAGACCCGGCTAATGCGAAAGGCTTAGGCCTGCAAGACCATCATGGAGGTGGGCTCTATAATGGCACAGTGCTTGTCGGCTTTAACCTCTTTCCGCTTGAATGGTCTATGGGATTCGGAGCTGATCCCAAGAAGATCGCCGCCTTTGTCGGGCAACTCGTTGCCGCAGGCCTGGTCACAACCGAGCAACTTGACGCAGCCAATATCAAGCAGCCTATTCAAACCACAGATGACGTGATGAACTGGGTAGACAGCACCCTCAACGCCAACGTCAAGCTTTGCGCGCCTCATCATATAGGGCACCAGACCCAGCACTCTCCAGACATCAATGGCCACGAAGCCGTAGGGATTCATAACGCACCGTGGCCCATCCTTGCGGCGCAGGCAACCTGTGAGTGGGAGCGCTTCGATATGTGGGCGGGAACTACTGGGACAATCGCCGTAGCTCCTGACCCTGCTACCAAAGGCGGCACCATTGTGCATTACGTTCACGAGAGCCATCCGGTGGTGAACATGCAGGTTGGCGACAAGCTTCCGCCGTCGCACCCACATTCGCGCGCCGCCCACAACGGATTCCGTAAGAAGTAATCGCAGCACAGGCTTTATGAAAGTGCGGCTCCAAAGCATCATTTGAGGGCTGTAACCACACAACACATCACAACCGAGAGAGAGTTCGAGTCTCTTTTGATTCCGCGTGTCAAAAGATACCTTCAGTCTATCTTTTGGCAATTCGAAAACCTCAAATCTCTAGGAGGAGACCATGTCACAGTCATCTCAACGTAACCCGCATGTGAAGCGCCTGATGCTTTGCATACTCATCATGTTTCCGCTGCTCATTCTGGCAAGCACAAGGCTCGGACCCGTCGAGCCTGCGCTTGCTTCCACGTTTCAGGGAACCGTCGTTCCGTCAACCGCGCCCTTCCCGGATTTCGGCTACCTGCCGGCTCCGTCCTCTTACACGGGACCGGTTTTTAAGCTGAGCCAGGGCTATCCGAAGGTGATGCCCAAAGGCGCGCTCCCGGCATTTTTCAAAAAGCTTCCGGCAAAGCCTTTCTCGAATGATTTTGAAAAAGGAGGTTGGAGACAGTACATGATGGCTGTGCGCGATTACTGCTTTGAAGGAAACACCGGAGTAGATTTTCGCGTCGAAAACAACCAGCTTCGCAAGTGGTATCACATGCCCTGGCAGCACTACGGGCCAAGCGGTCGCGAAGGCGTACACGGCTTGACCAAGGAAGCGCAGGTGCTGGTCGGCCAGCTCGGCACGACTCAAAACACCAGCGGGCAGACGTACGCCGTAGGATTCTTTAATGACCGAGCTGGCTATGCGATTGGTCGAGTGTGGGCCAACCACAGCGATCCCAATCCCGGATATACTTCTCTACCTGGACCGGGCTTCCCGAACGGCACGGTAATCTTCAAGCTGCTGTTTGTTGACAATGATCCGACGACCGTCCCCGGCCTGCAAAACCCTATGCAATGGGAAGCCTACATCACAACTACTTATGACGGGCAGACGAGAGCATTCAAAGATGTGTCGGTGATACAGATGGACATCGCCATCAAAGACGACCGCGCACTCACAGGCTGGCTGTTTGGAACTTTTCAGTATAACGGGCAGCTCGGAGCTGCGGATTGGAAGAACCTCATACCCGTAGGGATTATGTGGGGTAACGATCCTGAAGTAACCAGCGATTCCGACACTCAATTCAGGCCCAACGGCTTAAACGCCAGCACTCCGCCGGCAAATCCTCTGACCCAAACGAAGATCAATTTAGCCTTGAAAGAGACGACGATCAATCCGAACACAAAGGAGCTACCGCCTACGCATCTGGGCTGGAATGGAAGATTGAACGGTCCTGTTGATAATTACCAGAGTTCTTGTATGAGCTGTCACATGACGGCAGAGGTTCCATCGCTCTCGCCAGCCAATCCAACTTTCCAGGCTCCCTCGGCTCAACCGCCCGTCGGGTCGCCCGTCAACCAGCCGCCGCCTGCGGGATTCACAGGCACTTGGTATGGAGGCTGGATGCGTTGGTTCCAGAATCTCAAGTGTGGCGAGCCGTTCGATAAAGCCGGTAACCCCTGGACCATTATCGGTGCGAAATCTACAGACTTCGGCCTTCAGCTTTCGATGGTGCTAACAAACTTCGGCGAATGGCAAGCCTTAGACGGACTCTACGCGAAGAGTTACAAGGAAAGTCCGCAAGCCGCGACGCAGAAGAAAGAAGCAGTGCCCAATGCAACACCGGCTGCCGCAAGGTCCAAGATTCCAAGCGCCAAAGGGCGAGCGGTTCACCCTGTAACGCGAGACGAGAAGCCGCCAAAACAATAAAAGCGATCAGATAGCAAGGGAGCCTTGTGCTCTCAAGTGCTAACTTCAGGTAATAAGCCTGAAGGTGGGATTCCAAACATCAAGATCAAAAGGACTGACTACTTGCTTTGAATCGGCACGTATTCAAAGCTTGGTCCGGCTGTCAGTCCATTTTCATTCACTGGAACATTCATCAACTCGACTGCTTGATACTTCACATCATACATTGCGACTACCCCCTTCAAGAGTTGCTTCGGCTTGCCATTGAAAGCGTTGTGCAAATCGTTGAGCAATGTCACGTAGCTTCGATTGAATTCGTAGGTCTTTTTCCAGCGCTCACTGCCTTTGGGATAATCTTTCATTTTCGGATTGGCGCGCATATTGTAAACGGCGTTCCAATTGACGGGCAGTCGTTTCCCGGTCGGCCCGGAATTCGGTGTGTCTTTTTTCGTATAGTAACGCCCTTCGTAAATTTCGTTGAAGCGGAAGTAGTGGGCATATTCGACCTCTTCGCCAAATATTCTGTGGTCGCCATCAAAAATTGATTGATTCACCCCTTCTCCCTGCCCGACAATTTCGTGCAACGCCTCTAATGCCGACTCCAAATCATGAACAGGGAAGACGCCGCCGCCGCCACCATAGTAATACTCCGGCGTTACCTGCCGGGATGGGACGCCTGTGAAGATGTTTTTATCTCTGGAAAATCGCTTGAGCGCCTCTTCGATGGCTTCATAGAATTGTCCAATGGTGTGGTATTTGTTGGGCTCCGGCGGCGCGTCAGATTCGGCAGGCAACTCGATCTTCAAGAAAGTCTCAAGGGTCGGTTTTGAAAATTTTTCCAGCCCAACAAGAAACGATTTATCGCTGTGCGGAAGATACGTCGGATATTCAGGGATAAAGCGAGGATGATTGATGCTTGGTTCG
>JANMSG010000772.1:0-6265 GCA_031389065.1 Acidobacteriota bacterium
TGAAATTCAAAACGATTTAGAGACTATTTGAAAATATATAATCCGAAAACAGGGGCGACCACACAGGGTCGCCCTTACAAGACCATCAACAAGAGAAAACATGCTCGCATTATTACAAACGACCGTTGATATTTCCGCAATCTGGCAGCAAACCAGACAACTCATCATGCCCGAAGTGCTGTTGCTGCTGTTTGCTTGCGGCGCACTTGTTCTCGACGTTTTGCTGCCGCGCAAACAAAAGCACCTCGTCGCCTGGTTCAGCATAGCAGGTTTACTGGTCTCGCTTGCGTCGCTCATTTTCGTTTACATAGACGTGTTAAAGTTCGGCAATTCAAAGACAGGCTTTTTCGACATGATCGTCATAGACCATTATGCGGTGGTCTTCAAAGCGATGTTTTTGATTGGCGCGACGCTTGCCATACTGCTTTCCATCAAGTATCTGGACGAAGAAGACGAACAGCGCGGCGAATACTATTCGCTCATTCTCTTTTCCGTCATTGGCATGATGTTTATGGCATCGGGCATTGATTTGTTGACGCTTTTCATCGCCCTTGAGTTGATGGCAATTTCGGTTTACATCCTCGTGGGGTATTTCCGACGCGATAAGAAATCAAACGAAGCAGCAATGAAATATTTTCTGCTCGGCGCGTTTTCAACCGGCGTTTTGTTGTACGGCATCTCGATGGTTTACGGCATGACAGGCACGACGAACCTTGCAGGCATAGCCGCTGCGCTGCCGACCGTGATCGGGCAAAACTACAAACCGCTAGGCGCGTTGGCAGATATGCGCTATCTCGTATTGATGTCTATGATCTTGATGGCCGCAGGGATGTTCTTCAAAGTCGCGGCTGTGCCTTTTCATATGTGGGCACCGGATGCTTACGAAGGTGCGCCGACTTCTATCACCGCCTTCATGTCCGTAGCCGTCAAAGCTGCAAGCTTTGCCATGTTTGGGCGCTTGTTTCTATATGGCTTGCCTGATTTGCGCGGCACATTGGCAGGTGACCCGACCAGCAATATTCCCAGTCTTCCCGGCTGGGCTGTGCTCTTAGGTGTAGTCGCGGCTATCACCATCGTCTGGGGAAACCTGGCTGCGCTCACACAAAACAACACCAAACGGCTGCTCGCTTATTCGTCCATCTCGCACGCGGGCTACGTATTGTTAGGCTTCATTGCGGGCAATCAAACGGGCTACACGGGCTTTGTGATTTACCTGTTCATCTATACGTTGATGAATTTAGGCGTCTTCGGCTGCATCATCGCGCTCAGAAGACGCGGCATCATTGGCGACAGAATGGAAGACTTGAACGGTTTGATGAAGAAAGCCCCCTGGCTTACGGTGATGATGACCATCTTCTTGTTGTCGCTGGGCGGCATACCACCAACCGCAGGTTTCATAGGCAAGTTCTATCTGTTTGCCGGACTCATTGAAACAGGCAATCCCTGGCTTGTGCGTCTGGCAATACTGGCTGTGCTGATGAGCGCGGTCTCGCTATACTACTATCTGCGCTTCATTCGAGCGATGTACATCGAGGCGGAAACCGAGACTCAGCCGATTATACAATCCTGGCCCTTGCGCATCGCGCTTGTGACAGCGGCAGTATTGGTTATTTTGATAGGCATTTTCCCGCAGCGCTTGATTGCCTTCACGCAGCAAGCCGGTACGGGTCCGAAGACTTACATTTATCAAAAAGAGGGTGCCGCAGGGTCTCCAAAGAAACCTGAACCCAGTCCTGAAATACCATCTGATCCATCCGATGGGCGATGAGAGGAAGCGCAAGAATCTTGCTCCGAATGGGATTAAAGCAGTAACCATATGGATGAAGATGATAAGAATCAGAAGGGTGATATAAACTGGCGACAAGCTCTCATGACTGCTGGACTTGCGATGTCCATCCCCTTTATGATTGGCATACCCGTATATCTGGGTTCGCTTGCGGATAAGCATTACGACACTGCCCCTGTATGGTTTCTGGTTGGATTATTCGCTGGTTTGATCAGCACAGCCGTTGACATTTACAAGCTCCTAAAACGATTCGGTCAATTCAAGTGAAAATAACATTCGGCGCTTTTGCCGTGTATAAAAAACAAGTTTCACCGAAGAAGCAGGAAGTCTTATGCCCACAGATAAATCCTCAAACCAAGCTACGCGTAGCTCATGGAGCTATACGCAAAACGATGTTGATAACCTCAGAGAACAGATAGAACAAAACGAAGCGGGAAAGCGACGCTGGCTCTTGCTGCTGTTAGTGATAACCGCTGCCGCTTTAGTCGGAGCCATCGTTTTGCTGTCCACTATTTACACGCTTTATTCCTCGTCTGAATCTGAAAAGACCACGCTCGCCAATGAAAACGTGGCTTTGAAATCGCAGGTTGGCAAGTGCGACAAAGACTTGAACGCCTACATCGAAAAAGAGAAGAAACAGAACGAGGCGGTAGCCCGCGCGCAAGAGAGCATAGACAAGATGTTACCCGGCGCGTTAGGTGGCGTGAATGTTTCGAGCTTTGCGAAAATGGTTTATGAATCACCGAGCAGCCGCGTCGAGATGAACAGGATTCCGCCGAGCAGTCTCTTTCACAACTGGAAAATGCAAAACGAATCGGGCGGCACGGATGTCTATACTCTGGTCGGCGGCAAGGTAAAAAGCAAGTGGGTCATTTATTCAAACCTGATTGCGCGACAGTAAGATAGTCATGAAGATTAGCGGATAATCTCAAATCAGAGTCTAATTCGTGTTAGGCAGACGAGATGACAATGGAACCAGTACTATTGAAAGAGTATTCATCAGAGAGGCATTTCACCTTGTATGATGCCGGAGCGTATACCTCTCTCTGCTCTGATACTTTGTTATTCCGGTCGATGGGCGGAATGTTTGCAGGACCCAGCATAGACCTGATATTCCTTGGTCTCCACTACTCTGAGTTCGCAACCCCTTTGGAAGGAATACGAATATCTAAGCCTCGTGACGAGCAAGCCTTTCGGTTCGCTCAAGAATCCATCCCTCATTATGAAGGGGAGGATGCTGATAGAGTGTACGCGGTTGAATCTAAAGGCAAGAGGTTTCATATTGTTGCTGCGAACTTCTGGATACATATCCACACGGAACCTTTGATTGAATCTTCACTCATCGCGCTGTGTAGTGAAGATTTCGATAAGCGGAGAGACTATTTAGAACGGAAGGTCAAAGAGTGGTATAAGATCGCCTAATCACAAGGAGTCCAACCTTGCGCTCGACCGCAACCACAACTTTGTGGTTGCATGATTTCAATGTTCGGCACAGTCAACTGAGGCGTTAGGCGTCATATCCGAGAGAAGAAGGTATGAATGAAGAGCGCAAAATTCTTATTGCTGCTGATTCAGGCATCTCTATCCGCTCTTTCAGTGATATCTCCGACGCGCTTGGCGCTTGTATCGGTACAGACGGTCTTATTCTCACCGAGGGCGATTTAGCGCGAGAATTTTTCGATCTTCGCAGTGGCTTAGCAGGTGAGCTCTTTCAGAAGTTTATGAACTATAGGTTACGAGTCGCGATTGTTTTGCCAGACCCCGAAGCCTATGGCGAGCGGTTCGGCGAACTTGCTTATGAGCATTCCTCACACCCTATGATTCGCTTCGTCCGTTCTAAAGATGAAGCGAAAGCTTGGCTCGATATGTAACGATGTCAACTGTGAATCAAATAGCACCTAATAATTACCTGCAAAGGAACTTCTATTGTGAAGGTTGTTGAAACAGACCGTTTGGTCCTTCGCAGGCTAGCGCTTGACGATGCCGAATTTGTGCTTGAATTATTGAATCAGCCGTCGTTCTTGCAGTTCATCGGAGACAAAGGCGTTAGAACTCTCGATGACGCTCGCAATTATATTTTGACGGGACCAATTGCCAGCTATGAACAATTCGGCTTCGGATTGTACTTGACGATGTTGAAGGAAGAGAAAATCCCAATTGGCATCTGCGGACTGCTCAAAAGAGAATCCTTACAGGATGTAGATATTGGCTTCGCCTTTTTGCCAAAGTTCTGGTCGCTAGGGTTTGCCTTTGAATCTGCTTCTGCGGTGATGACTTATGGAAGAAATGTTTTAGGCATCAAGCGCATCGTGGCGATAACCTCTACGGACAATTACGGCTCTATCAAGGTTCTCGAAAAGCTTGGTCTACGATTTGATCGAATGGTTCGCTTGTCTGAAAATGAACCGGAAATTAAACTGTTTGTTTCAGATGACTTAAATAATTCGCAGAGGGCAGGAGAGGTAGCGTAGACTGTCTAGTCTGCGCAAGTCTTATGCTGAGAATGACCTGGAAAACCAGCGGGTATCTGTTCCAGTCAAGCGCAGACTGGACAGTCTACGCTACCTTTAGGAAATATACCGCAGCAAGTAAACTTAGAGTTCCTGCGACAACTTGAGAAAAATATGACTACACATAAAGCCTATCGCTTATTAACAAACGCCAAAGCAAAACTCAGCATTTTTTTTCGCGCAAGACAGCTTCTCTATGCGGCTGTTTTCGTCGCGCTCATGGTGTCCGGCAATCAGGGTAGAACCGAACGCCTTTACTCGTTCAGCAGCAATCTCCGTACTGCTTTCAGCCCCACAAGCAACGAAGGGATTTTAAAATCAGAGTTTATCTATGAAACCGCGCCTTTTCCTTCTTGCCATGCTTCGACCTTGGTCGAAGTCAAAGGCGGTTTGCTGGCCGCCTGGTTTGGCGGTACGGACGAGAGAAAGCCTGACGTAGGCATATGGGTGTCACGCTTTGATGGTAAGCGTTGGTCAACTGTGACTGAAATTTTTAACGGTGTGCAGGAAGGCAAAAGATATCCTTGCTGGAATCCTGTGCTCTTTCAACCAAAGACTGGCGCGCTCCTGCTCTTTTACAGAGTTGGTCCAGACCCGCAAACGTGGTGGACGATGTTGGCGACTTCAACAGATGAAGGCAAAAGTTGGTCGAAGCCTCAGCGATTACCTGATGGCATCGTCGGTCCAATCAAGAACAAACCGGTTCAACTTGCGGATGGTTCTCTGCTGGCAGGCGCAAGCACAGAGTTTGACGGCTGGGTAGTTCATATGGAGCGGACAAACGATTTCGGCAAAACCTGGCAAAAGACCACGCCGCTCAACGATAAAAAGCAGTTCGGAGCAATTCAACCGACCATACTGGTTTATCCAACAGGGAGAATCCAGATTCTCTGTCGCAGCCGGCAAAACAAGATTACCGAGAGTTGGTCAGAGGACGGCGGCAAGACCTGGAGCCCCATGCAAATGACGACTCTCATCAACCCGAACAGCGGCATAGATGCAGTGATGTTGAAAGATGGACGCGCCCTGTTGGTCTATAACCATAGCAAAGGACGTAGCCCTTTAAACGTTGCCGTTTCAACAGACGGCAAGCTTTGGAAAGCAGCTTTAACCTTAGAAAATCAACCCGGAGAGTATTCTTATCCGGCGATTATTCAAACTTCCGACGGCTTGGTTCATATCACTTATACTTGGAAGCGACAGCGCATCAGACACGTGGTGGTTGATCCAAATAAACTCAAGCTACGCGATATGCCTGATGGGAAATGGCAGGATTAAGAACTCATGGGAACATTTTTTGTAAAATGCAAAATCGAAAATATTGTTAACCGCAGCAAGTCTGTCGTCCTCCCAAAAATGCTCGTGGACACGGGAAGCGAATACACCTGGATTCCGGCAACAACTTTGGAAAAGATAGGCGTAAGTCGAGAGAAAAAAGATTTGGAATTCGTGATGGCGAACGGGCAACACATCACGCGCAGCGTAGGCTTTGCGATCATTCGCCTTGATAAATATTTTACGGTTGATGAAGTGGTATTTGCTGAAAAAGGCGATCTGCTGCTTTTGGGAGCCAGAACCTTGGAAGGATTAAGTTTGACCGTTGATTCCAGAAAGAAAAAGTTAGTTGCTTCAGGACCAATTCTCGCCGCATAACACAAACTGCGCTTTCTTGAATGACAAAGTGACGAATCATTGGTAGTGGGGTAATTATGTGTTGTTGTCAATCTGCAAGAAATGAAGGAAGAAAAGAACCCGCGAAGCGGGTGAAAGAATAAAGCCCAGTGTGGAGCGCAGCGCAACGCTGGGTCAGAAAGGTCTCAAACCCGCTAGCCCGTGAAACGGGCGATAGATTTTCATCAACCGATCTATCACCCGTTTCACGGGCTCGGAGAAATCGAATCGCTTTCACACCCCGCGCTCACGCACAGGGCTCTATGCTATCGCCCGCATTCGCGGGCTAAGATTGAGC
>JANMSG010000853.1:0-6012 GCA_031389065.1 Acidobacteriota bacterium
GAAGACGATGAAGACGTTGGCAATGGGCGCGTTGGTGATGAACATCTTCGAGCCGTTGAGAATCCAACGGTCGCCAATTTTCTCGGCGGTTGTTGTCAGAGAAGCAGCGTCAGAACCGCTGCCGGGTTCTGTCAGTCCGAAAGCTCCTATCCATTCGCCTGAACTGATTTTCGGTAGGTACTTTTCCTTTTGTTGGTCGGTGCCTAAGAGCCAGATTGGCACGCCGCACAAAATCGTATGCGCTCCCCAACCGAGAGCCGTGCCAGAATCTACACCACCTGCGCTCAGACTCTCCATAGCTATGCAGGTGGCAAGTGGCGAGGCGTCGCTCCCTCCGTATCTTTCAGGGAAGGGAAGCCCTAATAAACCCATCGATGCCAGGTCTTGCCAGTTCTTCCAACTGAACTCGCTTTTGGCATCAAGCTCTTGAGCGCGTGGCGCGAGTTTCTCTTTCGAGAAGCGCAGGACTGCTTCCTTGAAATCCATATACTCTTGAGGGATGCTAAATTCCAAAGCTTGAGATTCTCCTTTAGCTTTTTCTCGCGGCACCGTGTTGATTAAATCTTCAAAGGTTACTTTAACTGTCGGCACTCTGACATTTGAATCTTTACTTTAACTGCGCAAACTTGAGGTTATACTAACTTTATGTCCGATCTATCTCCATCAGCGTGATAGGCAAAGCGTTTTATTAATCCGCCTTGTTCTAAATCTAAGATCACAGTTTTGACATACCAGGCAATCTCGCCTTTACTAAGCCATATTTTGTCTGGAAGCGAAGAACGGATTTTGTTAGGAATCCGTTCAATGGCTATACCTTCCTCATTGTAGTCATCGGCAAGTTCTAAGATTGCTTGCCCTACTCGGTAATGAGTCTTTGAGTCAAAGCGCGGTCTATTTTGTTTTTGCTTCTCTCTTCGAGTCTTAGGCTCGTCAAAAGATATTCCTCCTTTCATTGTTGTCATGATATTTAATCATTGCTTTACCTCTTTGGTACTGGTGATTATTTGAACTATTCATTTCAACTAAGAACGAGTTATGGATTTACGAAATGATACAAGTTGCGTTTATCGAATTGCTGCGCCAGCGAATTCATTATCTTTTTCGGTGGCGAATTGTCCGCCGCGGTCCGACGCTTTCACGGTCAGCGAATTGTCTATGTAAAAAGAGAGCCGTCCGGTCTTTTTATGCACTCTGGGAATGCCGTGAACTATGAATGAGTAGCCGGACATTTCCAGAGAGACTTTATAGCCTGGGCACGGAGGCACTGTCAGCTTCTGAAAATCAATTCGCGTCGCGCCTTGCTTCTTTGATTCTTCTAACTGATTCTTTATTGTCCGCGCATATTTGCCAATCGTCGTGGCCGCATTATATTCATTACCAAGTATTCGCTTTTCCAACCTCTGTATGTATTGTTGATAGATTACAAATACAAGCGCTGCAATAGAAATTACTGATAAAACGATAAGAATAGGAGTCATAAGAAACAATCAACCCGAACTAAAAAACAAGTATCCCAATTGCTCAAAAGGGGACGGAGTTCTCGCCTGTCATGTTATACACTCATACCTAAATAATCAAATCAGGCTCAAAGTCTGAAACACTTTTCATATCCTCGATAAATAACAACGTGATAAACTCACTTTCTCAATCTGATTAACTTATAAACGCAACCCAAGATGTACAGGAAAAGATAGATGCTCATTAGTAAAGTCGAACTTGAAAATATTAAAAATTATGATGACGCCAGCTATGAATTTGAAGCCGGTGTGACCGCTATCAGCGGCCCAAACGGTGCCGGCAAAACGACGATTCTTGAAGCTATAGCTTACGCCCTGTTTGATTACTTGCCTTATAAAAAAGAGGATTTCTTAAAACGCGGCACAAAAAAAGGAATGGTTCGCGTCACCTTCGTTTCGGCTGTAGACGGGCGCGAGTACACGGTCTATAGAGACACAGCCAACGGCTACTATGTCTTTGACCCAATTACCAAAGCCAAACTTGTCGAGCAAAAGCAGCAGGTTGCAGGTTGGATAAAAGAGCATATGGGTGTAGAGCCTACGACCGATCTGAAAACTCTCTTCACTTCAACCATAGGTGTGCCGCAAGGAACTTTTACCGTAGATTTTGCCGAAGCGCCTGCCAAGAAAAAGATTGGTTTCGATAAGGTATTGCGAGTAGAAGAATATCAAAACGCCTCAGATGAACTGCGTCCTGCGATCAAACTCGTCGAATCGAAAGAAATTGAAATTCAGGCAGAGATTGCTCGACTCGAAGGTGAAGTCGCAGTTTTGGATGGTCTTTTAGCCGAACGTGCGCGACAGGAAACAACGAGCAAAAAACTGAAACACGAAATTAGCGAAGCGGAAAAAGAGCAGTTAATTGTCCGCAAAGAAATAGAGCGATTGGATGGGCTACAGCGAACGATTGAGCGATTAACTAGCGAAACGTCATCGCTGAAAACTCGCGCTGAAGGGCTTGAAAAGAATCGCGCTTCTTTAGGGGATGAAGTGCGGCGTTGCCATATAGCGAAAGATGCCATGGATGCGGCCGCAGATGGATATAGAAGGTATAACGAGGCTACTGCAAGACTGGCTGAATTAGAGCCTCAGTCGGTCAAACGCGATCAACTGAAAAACGCTCTTTCAGAAAAAGAACGCGAGCAATACAGGATCGAAGCATCGCTTATTTCCTTGAACGAAAAACTGAAACAGCTGGAAAACGATAAGAAGGTTTTGAAAAGTTTAGAGCCACTGATAAAAGAGCAGGGAATATTAGAACTGCAAAAAGCAGAGTTGCAAAATACCATCACCGAATTGAACCTCTTGAAACACCAGGCAGATGAAGGCGAATTTGACATCCAACGGTTGCGCGGCGATTTTCAAGATATAAAAAGCCAAGTAGACCAGACGGAAAAGTTGAAAGATTTGGCTGAAAGTCTGCCGATAGTAGAAAATGAACGCGAACGTGTCGAAACCGAATACAGCGAAACGCTGGTTGCTCTTGAGAGAATTGGCTCGAAAAAAAGGGAGGCAAGTAATGTTTCTGCGAGAGTCTCTAAGCTTGCCGGTGAGATAAAAACACTTGAGGGAGAAATTCAATCCGCAACTATCGCAGAGGAATTAGCTCAGGCTTTACCTCAACTTGAGTCTGACAATCAATCTTTAATGGAACAAGTTACAGAATTAAAGTTAAGTATCACTAGAGAGAATAAATTTCTTGCTGAAATTCAAAATGGTTTATGCCCTCTGTTATCACAGAAATGTTTGAACATGAAAGATGGGCAAGGGCTTGACCAGTTTTTCAAAGTTCAACTTGGTAATGAGCAGGAGCAACTAACCAAACTGGAGGCCAGCCGAAAAGAGAATCAGATTAAACTCATTACTGCGAAAAATGCTTTTCAAAAAATTGCCTCACTCACTGCACAACGAACACAATTGGCACGATTCAATCAGGATTATGAAGTTGAAGGCAAAGCTCTAGTGCGACTCCAAAAAGAGATTGAAGCGATAAAGGTAAGCGAGAAAGGAAGCCATCTACTGAAAGAGAGGCTTGAAAATATTGATAGACAATTAAAACAAGCAAGAGCCGCACAGGCGAAATTTGAAATATTGGGCTCGCTGAAAGAGCGCTTAGACAAATTAAAAATAGAAGGCAAAGCGAAGAGTGATGCTTTGACTCAATTGAAAACTCGTGTTGCTTCAATTCTCGAAATGCAAGAGAAGCTGGCAGAAGTTGAAACGAAGATTTACCAGCTTGATGACCCGAGGGGTCAATCAAAACAGCTTGAGATTTTGCTTGCCAAAGAGCCGGATATTCAAACATTGCTGATCAAAACAGAGAAGCAAGAATTGAGTATCCAAACCTTGGTTCAAGAGTTATTGAAAGAGCTTGAAACCTATTCAAGGCTTGAGGAGCAAATCACTGCGGCGCGTTACCTTCGTGCTGAATCCACCAAGGATCACCAAACTTACATTTCAAATCAACCTCTTGCCAATTCATTGGAACAGCGAGCCGCTGAATTGAAATTGGTTGAAGGAGAATTGAAGGAATGCCTTGAAAACTTAAACAAATTAAATGAGGGGCTGAATGAAGCGCTGTCCCAATACGATGGAAAGGTTCATGTAATACGTAAAGAAAAGCTTGAGGAATTGATTCATAGGCTTGCTACACTTTCAGCCGAATTGAATAGTGCTGCCATTAGGATGAAAGAACTCAAAACTGAGATTGAAAAATTGTTTGACTCACAGCGAAAAATGAATCAACTCAAAGCGGAAAAAGAAAGACTTTCTGAGGTAATAAATGTTTCAGATTTCATACGCGATGTCTTGAAAAAAGCAGGTCCTTTTATTACAGAGGCGCATCTTCAATCTATTTCAATTGAAGCCAATCAACTTTATAGGGAAGTCACAGGTAACCCTATGGTTTCTTTAAGATGGGATGCCGGGTATGAAGTTGTGCTTGAAGAAGAAGGCCACGAAAGACCTTTCGCCAGTTTATCGGGCGGGGAGCAGATGTCCGCAGCGCTTTCCGTTCGCTTGGCGTTATTGAAAGAATTATCAGAAATCAGAATTGCTTTTTTTGATGAGCCGACGACAAACATGGATGAGGAGCGCAGGCGCAACCTCGCTCAGCAAATTGGGCGTATCAAAGATTTCACTCAGCTATTCGTAATTAGTCATGATGATGCCTTTGAAGGATTCACCGATAGAATCATTACGGTTGGAACTGATGGAAGATAACAGTGAAAGTAAGCACACATTTTTGTCAGTACGATAAATCAGGAAAAAGGCACACTATCAAAAAAAGTATGCTGATCACTGCATTGAGCTGTTTACCTGCTTAGCCTGAAAAATCATAAGGGATAAACTCTCGTCTGGTATTTTTTTTCGTCAAATCAAGATTGAAGATTCGAAGCCTGGAGTGGCAAATATAAACTTGAGCTTGTGATTTATTCTGAGCCATACTTCAAACATGACATTCAGCCTTGGTTTCTTCGAAAAATACAGTGAATATGCTGCAGTTTTCATCCGACTCATCATTGGGTTTCATCTCATCTACGGTACTCAAGATAACGTCTTCAGTTATGCTCGTATGGGAGAGTTCGCAGAATTCTTGCGTGCCAGAGGTGTCCCATCTCCTTTGTTCGCTGCCTTTCTCTCGGTCTATGCACAATTCATCTGTGGAATCCTATTTCTTGTCGGTGCTAACGTTCGTCAAGCTGCTTTAGTGATGATAATCAACTTCTTTGCAGCGCTTCTCATTGCTCATCGTGGTGACTCCTATCCAGTAATGTTTCCTGCGCTTATGATGTTATCTGCAGCTTGGTTCTTTCTATTCAATGGGGCAGGAAAGCTCTCAGTTGATGCGGTCTTGAAGCGAAAGGACCGGGCATATTCGCCAAAAAAATAGATGGCAATGTCATCAACAATAAATTTCAAGGGAGTTTCGAATGTCAACTATTGCAAGAATCCTTTTCAGCAGTTTTATTGGCAGTCTAGTTTGCGCGATCCTCGGTTTTTTCATGTTTTTTCTGCTGACGACTTTGGGCAGTACGAAAGCGTCAGAGGCGTTTGGTTATAGTCTTTTCGTTGGTATTGGCTGCGCTTTAATTGGCGCACTGATTGGTCTGGTAATCGGTATAGGCAATTTAGGTATAATCGGTGGCGGGATTATTGGGGGATTGGGAACCTTAGGTGTCGTGGCATTATATGTTCTCTTTTTCAGTAGACCTGGTGAACAAGCACATTTCTTAAACGAGTCGAGAATTATTTTTGTTGTTTTGACTTTACCGGCAATTCTGACAGGCATGATCACGGGTCTGCTAAAAAAAATAATTACCGGGCCTTGAGGATGAGCATCCTATAGGAAGCCAAGGATATTGATGATTAAGCTTTCACGTGAGGGAGCGTACTTCTATAGACTTTAAGAAAAAGATTTCTCCTGAAACGACCTGTACGGGCGACCCTCTGTGGTCGCCCCTTCTGGCAATCCCTTTGTTTTTGGGCAGGGGCG
>JANMSG010000942.1:0-8710 GCA_031389065.1 Acidobacteriota bacterium
TTCGCAGTCTGAATGAAACAGTGGTCAGTACCACTAGAGATCGATTTACCAGTTCGCCCTTAGAGCAAGACCGCAACGAAGCTCAGGACAAAGCCAATGAAGCGCGTGCTGCTGTCAGCAAGGCGCAAACCGATTTAGAGACTTTGATAAACGAAGCGCGCACCGCAGGCGTTCCACCGGGTTTGTTCAGATAGGTCAAACACTCATCGATTTTTTCAATTTGAAAATTTCGATGATAATTTTTCGCATCAAAATATGCGCTTCAAGTCGTAGATTTTTACCCCGATTGCTTCCCCAAAAGTTTATAGAACTGTTTCGCTTCTGACTGTTTTGCTCTCACGGCAGAGTTTCATAACAGCTAAAAACATAAACCTATTTTTATATGATGGCAGACATACTTTTAGTGGAAGATAAAGAGAGCTTGCGGCAGATGCTGAGCCTGACGCTGCAAAATGCAGGCTACACGGTTGATGAAGCCTGTGATGGTGCCGAAGCCCGTCGTAAGCTTCACGATGCGCGTTACAATTTAGTCATTACAGATTTGAAGATGCCTCGCGCAGACGGGCTGGAAGTGTTGCGCGCGGCGAAAGCCGCAGACCCCGATAATACGGTGATTGTGCTGACGGCGTACGGCACCATTGATGAAGCTGTGCAGGCGATGAAAGAAGGCGCCTATGAATTTTTACAAAAGCCTGTGGATAGCCGCCATCTATTGCTTATGGTGCAACGCGCAACTGAAGAAGCGCGTATGCGCGCCGAGAATGTTTTGCTGCGCGAAGAATATTCGCGCCGTTATGGTTTCCCTCGCATCATCGGCGAATCGCCTGCTATGCAAAAAGTCGGGCGCGAAATTCAACAAGTAGCCTTAACTTCTACGAGTGTCCTTTTGATGGGCGAATCGGGAACCGGCAAAGAGCTTTTTGCGCGAGCCGTTCATTATTTAAGCCCGCGTCGCACAGGACCTTTCGTGGCGATCAACTGTGCGGCGATACCGGATACCTTGATTGAGAACGAATTGTTCGGACACGAAAAAGGCGCCTATACAGGTGCCGATCAACGTCGTGTTGGCAAGTTTGAGCTGGCAGCGCGAGGCACGATTTTCCTTGATGAAATCAGCGAGGTTGCGCCCGGTGTTCAATCGAAACTTTTGCGTGTACTCGAAGAACGAATCATAACCCGGCTAGGCGGTTCAGCCGATATTGAGATTGATGTGCGCGTCGTCGCAGCAACCAACAGGGATTTGAAAGCCGCAGTTGCAACCAAACAGTTCCGCGAAGATTTATATTTTCGCCTGGCAGTTTTTCCTGTTCAGATTCCTGCGTTGCGCGAACGCCGCTCTGACATACGCGAGCTTGCGGAGTTTTTCACCGCGAAATACAGCCGTGAGTTGCGCAGGCAAACCCTTAAACTTACGCGCGAATCTCTGTTTGCGCTTGAAGAGTATGATTGGCCCGGCAATGTGCGCGAGCTTGAAAACTGCATCGAACGGGCTTGCATTCTGGCGCTTGGCAGCGAAATTAAACCGATAGATTTGAACCTTGCGCCGATTGCCGATTACACGGCGCAAGAGTCTTCGAATCTTCTGGAGGGTTTTGATATGCGCGGCTCACTGGCAGAGGTCAGCACGCGGGCGCAACGCCTTGTTGAACGCCGCAAGATTGAATCTACCTTAAAAGAATGTGGCTACAACAAATCTCGCGTAGCGGAAAGACTAGGTGTGAGTTATAAAACGTTGCTAACAAGAATCAAAGAACTTGAGCTTGAATGAACTTCTCAGTCAAAGAGGAAATCTAGAAACGACTACCTCTTGCCCAGATGTTTCCTGTACTGCACAAAAAGCAGATTGAATTTTAATGTCTTGTCATCAATCTCTCGCTTGAGTTTTTCTCGCTCGTCTGGGTTGGCGCATCTCTCAAACTTCTCTTTCAGCGCTTCGATTGCTTTGAGCAATTCCACTTCCTGAGGAAGCACCCTGGCGCTTTTCAAAATCGAATAGCCCAATCGCAAATCTTCGGGCGTGGCGAAATATGCCGTCAAATCAATCGGCTTGCCTTTGCCGGAAAGATTATCGAACTCGCCGTTTGCCATTGCTTCGCATATCTTTTCTTCAACCAGTCTATCGAAATTCATATTGAGATTGTAGCGACTCTCAAGAAAAAATGTAGCGCGAGTTGGCAACGTGCTTCCGTCAAAGGAAGAGACAATAATTGTGATTACAAAAGTCAGGAAACATGGTAAACAATATATTGAGATGTTTCGAGAAATGCAGGAAGTACAAGCCTCACAGTTTATCAGAGGTATGAATTGCTGAACTCTTTTGATCTAATAATTGGTTGCAAGCTTGGCTCAATATAGAGAACTTGAGATGGCAACAATCTCAACCGTGTAGATTGGCAAAATTAATCAGATCAAGCGATTCTCCTGCAATAAGGAAAACAAATCTCAGTTTTACCTTCCGGGTCCTACTCATCAGATAGATGTCTTCAAAACTGCTTTCCGTGCGAAGAAGCTGCATTTTCCCACGATTGATAACTGCTTGCGTTATGCAGATTCAAGACCCTGTTGCTATGAGTACATGAAAATCATTACGAACGGAGAAATTACAGAATGACAATCACCTCACAAAAATCTTGCAGATATTTGATTTGTACAACGAGCATACTGCTTGTCCTGTTGGTTTGTTTTGCTGTCTGGCAAAAAGCTGAAGGACGAATTGAGGCAAGCACGACAATGCCCGCGCTCAGAGGCGAAGAGGCTGTCAGTTATCTCAAAGAGCAAGGACTATACGGCTCTCTTTCGGAAGCCATGAGCGCCGCGCGCTACAGTGTTCAATGGTCAAAGAACACGCCCTGGAAAGAGTCTGCCGGAGCTTACTACGCCAACAACCCTTCCCAGCAAATGACAGCTTTCTTCACACCATCGGGAATTCATTTACGGTCGCAGACCACCGAAAACAAACAAGACTGGAAAGTTGGCATGAAACTGAGTGCTTATGGTTATGGTGAAGAACTCACAACCGTTGCTGCCGGAGAGGTGAAGGTTGAAGGCAATCGAGTGGAAATAACTCGGCAGAATGGCTTGACCGAATGGTTCGTCAATCAAGCGGACGGCATTGAACACGGCTTCAAGATTGCTGCTCCGCCAAGCGGGAGGAAGTCGGGCACGCCTCTGCGTTTGCGGCTTGAACTGGAGGGCAATCTTCAGGCAAAGCAGTTGGCAGACGCAAACGGCATAGAGTTGCGAGGAGCAAGAGGTGAGCCAGTGTTGCGCTATGACAGGCTGCATGTGTTTGATGCAGAGGGTAAAGAGTTAGAGGCGAATCTGCGAGCCGCGGGCAAGCAAGTGCGGCTCGAAGTGGAGGAGAGTGAGGCGGTCTATCCGTTGACTATAGACCCTACGTTTTCACAACAGCAAAAACTCATCGCATCAGATAATGCTCCGGGCGACCGCTTCGGCTGGTCAGTCGCCATCAGCGGCGAGACCCTCGTTGTCGGCGCGTCCAGTGATGATATCGGCGCCAATATGAATCAAGGTTCAGCCTATGTATTCGTGCGAACCGGTGCAGCCTGGAGTGAACAACAAAAGCTCTCGGCTTCGGACGGCGCGGCAGACGACAACTTCGGCAACGCAGTCGCCATCAGCGGCGAGACCCTCGTCATCGGTGCTAACGGCACTGATGCTGGCACGAACGGCAATCAAGGTTCAGCCTATGTATTCGTGCGAACCGGTGCAGCCTGGAGTGAGCAACAAAAGCTCTCGGCTGTGGACGGCGCGGCGGGTGATCTTTTCGGCGGTTCCGTAGCCATCAGCGGCGAGACCCTGGTTATCGCTGCTCAATCTGACGATACTGGTGCAAACCAAAATCAAGGTTCAGCCTATGTATTCGTGCGGACAGGAAGCAGTTGGACACAGCAGCAGAAGCTAACGGCTGCCGATGGCGCAGCAGGTGATCAATTCGGTTCCTCGGTCGCCATCAGCGGCGAGACCCTCGTCGTCGGCGCCTTTGGTAGCCGTATCGGCCCAAACATATTAGCGGGCTCGGCATACGTCTTTGTGCATACAGGCGCAGTTTGGAGCCAGCAACAAAAGCTTATTGCCTCAGACGCCATTGATTTCGATCGTTTCGGCACCTCGGTGGCCATCAGCGGCGAGACCATCGTCGTCGGCACTCCCGAAAGATTCGATTTTGCTTACCGCGGTTCAGCATACGTCTTTGTGCGGACAGGAGCGAGTTGGAGCCAGCAACAGAAGCTCGCTGCCTTAGATGGCGCACCGGATGACATGTTCGGCGGCGATGTGGCCATCAGCGGCGAGACCATTGTCATCGGTGCTCGATTTGACGATATTGGCGCGAACCGAAATCAAGGCTCGGCATATGTCTTTGTGCGTACGGGCACAGCCTGGAGCCAGCAACAGAAACTCACTGCTGCAAATGGCACAGGAGAGGATTATTTCGGCAATGCAGTAGCGATTAGCGGCGAAACCATTGTCGTTGGCTCTTATAATGACCGTGTATCAGGCTCAAGCTACAGTCAAGGCTCGGCGTATGTGTTTGCGTGCGGCGGCGCACAGCATTGGGTAGAGCAAGCAAAGACCATCGCCACAGATGGCGCGGTGGGTGACGAGTTCGGCTTTTCGGTGTCCATCAGCGGCGAGACCATCGTCGTCGGCGCGAGAGTTGATGATGTTGGCGCCAACATCAATCAAGGCTCAGCCTATGTCTTTGTACGTACCGGCATGAGTTGGAGTCAGCAGCAGAAACTCATCGCCACAGATGGCGCGGCCGCTGACGTTTTCGGTGGTTCCGTAGCCGTCAGCGGCGAAACCATCGTCGTTGGCTCTTCAAGTGATGATCTTAGTGGGGTGGGCGGAGATCAAGGTTCCGCATATGTCTTTGTACGCACAGGAACGAATTGGAGTCAACAGCAGAAACTCACTGCCTCCGACAGCATGCAAAGTGATGCCTTTGGTACATCCGTAGGCATCAGCGGCGAGACCATCGTCGTCGGCGCTCAAAATGATACTATCGGCGGGAATCTCGCACATGGCTCTGCATACGTGTTTGTACGGACGGGAATGAACTGGATAGAACAGCAAAAACTCTTGGCTTCGGACGGCACGGCATTTGACCACTTCGGCTTCTCTGTGGCGATCAGCGGCGAGACCCTGGTCGTTGGCGCATACGGTAACGATTTCGGTGCGAATCAACTTCAAGGCGCAGCCTATGTGTTTGTGCGAACGGGCACGAGTTGGAGTCAGCAGCAGAAACTCACGGCCTCAGTCGGCGCGGCATTTAACAGTTTCGGTATTTCAGTAGCCGTCAGTGGCGAGACCCTCGTCGTCGGCGCGATGGGTGATGATGTCGGCGCCAACATCAATCAAGGCTCGGCCTACGTCTTTGTGCGTACAGGCACGAGTTGGAGTCAGCAGCAGAAACTCACCGCCACAGATGGCGCGGCAGGTGACGATTTCGGCGGTTCCGTAGCTATCAGCGGCGAGACCGTCGTCGCTGGCGCTCCATTTGACGATGTCGGTGCAAATCAAAGCCAGGGCTCAGCCTACGTCTTTGTGCGAACGGGAACGAATTGGAGTCAACAGCAGAAACTCAGCGCCTCCGACGGTGCGGCAGGTGACCAGTTCGGCACCTCGGTGGCAATCAGCGGCGAATCCATCATCATTGGCGCAAAATATGGCAACACCGGTGCAAACGACGATCAAGGCTCAGCTTATGTTTTCTTCCGGGACTGCATTGTTATTAACTATGATGTCTGCTTGCAGGATGACAACAACCCGGCAACGGTGTTGCAGTTCAATAGTACGACAGGAGAGTATCGCTTCTGCTGTGGCGGCACAACCTATACAGGAACAGGTGTCGCAAGCAAGAGAGGCAGCACCATCACCTTGCAACACAAGACCAGTGACCGCAGATTGCAGGCATCCATAGACACCAGTCAAAACCGTGGCACGGCATCCTTGCAGTCGCCGCCCGGTGTGACGCGCTGCCTGATTACCGACCGTGATACGAGAGATAACACCTGCTCGTGTCGCTGATAACAACTCTATGAGAACTGATGAGTGTGATGCTTTTTCATCTGCATCACACTCATCAGCTTCTTGTCTGCTCCTGCCTTCCCTTGCATTCATATCAGAAGGATGTGCCGCAATTTTCTGCGGCAGTTATTTGCAGACCCTATCGGTCAAGCGTGGGGCAGAAAGAGTTTCGAGGTAACCAGAAGCCAATATTTTCTCGCAACCTTTTTTAAGACCGCGCATCCAAGAGAACTCTATCCTGCTGGCTGAGATTTCGATAAGCGGATAGAATCAATCGTTTAATCAACCATCAAAACACGACGACATGGAAAACACATCGGCAACGAACGAAGAAGAAAAATCTGTTCAAGAAGTGAAAACTCCAACTCAAGGCGAAAAAAAACCTGCAAGTGTTGCGCGCTCTGCCGGCGTCGTCAGCCTTGCAGTGATGGCCAGCCGCATACTCGGACTGGTGCGCGAAGTTATCTTCGCAAAATTATTCGGCGCCTCTGCAAGCCACGTCACTGATGCGTACGTGATCGCTTTCCGTATTCCGAATCTGTTGCGTGACCTGTTTGCCGAAGGCGCTTTGTCGAGCGCCTTCGTCACAGTCTTTTCAGACTATTTAGTTACCAAAGGCGAAAAGGAAGCCTTCAGATTATCGAATCTGGTCGTCAACGCCTTGCTGCTTACCTTAGGCATACTCGTAGCATTCGGTATCATCTTCGCGCCGGAGTTGGTCTCTTTATTCGCCCATGGCTTTCAAGCCGACCCTGAAAAATTCGCGCTCACCGTAAAGATGACGCAGATCATGATGCCATTCATCCTGCTCGTTGCGCTGGCCGCACAAGCGATGGGCATTCTCAATTCGCGCGGTCATTTCGCAGTGCCTGCTCTGTCTGCATCTTTCTTCAATGTCGGCTCGATCATCGGCGGACTCTTTTTCGCTATCATCATGACGGGTCGTGATTTCGCTCACCCGATCAAATCAATCCTTGAACATCCCGCAGAAGGCATCATCGGCATGGCTTACGGCGTTTTAATTGGCGGCTTTTTGCAGTTCGCCGTACAGTGGCCGACGCTCAGAAAAGCGGGATTCAGATATCGCCCGATTTTGAGCTTCACAGACCCCGGCGTGCAAAGGGTTTTCAAATTGATGGGACCTGCCGTGATTGGCGCAGCCGCTGTGCAAATCAATGTGTTAATCAACAGCAACTTCGCCTCAAGCATACCGGGCAACGGCGCAAACGCCTGGCTCAGTTACGCATTTCGGTTGATGCAATTTCCGATAGGCGTATTCGGCGTGGCAATCGCAACCGCAACGCTGCCTTCTATCTCAAAGAGTGCTGCACTCGAAGACATCGCCAGTTTCAGGCGAACCATCGCAAGCTCTATCCGATTGACTTTTTTGTTGACCATTCCCTCTGCCGTAGGGCTTATCGTACTCGGCACTCCGATCATTGCGCTCATTTATGAAGGCGGTAGATTCAACGCCAACGACACCACACACACGGCGTCTGCGCTTGCTTGTTATGCAATAGGCCTTGCCGGGTATTCGGCAATCAAGATACTCGCTCCGGCATTTTACGCTTTGAAAGATGCGCGAACGCCTATGGTAATCAGTCTGCTTTCAATCGCCATTAACTTTGTCATGAACTGGTCGCTGGTTGGCGTGTTGCAGGAGCGCGGGCTTGCGCTTTCGACTTCAGCGGTGGCGCTTTTGAACTTCGCCTTGCTCTATTTCATCATGCAGAAAAGAATCAACGGCATCGAAGGACGCAAAACGGCTGTCAGTATTTTGAAAGTTATTCTGGCTTCCGTCGTGATGGCGATGGTGTGTTGGGCTGTCAGCCAGGGCATCTATCAATTCGTAGGCGACCACCGACTGGCGCGACTCATAAACGTGATGGTGTCTGTAGGCGCGGGCGCGGGTGTTTTTTACGTCGTAGCCTATTTGTTGGGCGTTGAAGAATTGCATTCGGCAATCAAGACCATCGGCGGACGCTTCAAAAGATTTACGCGAAAATAGAGATAGAAGGACGCGCGCAGGTGAGGTACCGTAGGTTGTCCAACCTGCGGTTGATTTGTTCAGCGCAGTTTTGGGAGGTCAACAAGCAACTTTCCCACCAAGGCGGCAGCAGACCGGGGCAGTTACCTGTACATTTCTTGCAGAAGCCCTAAATAGAAGCGGCTATTATTAAGAAAAAAATTGCTCAAGAAGAAGCGAAAGTAAAATAGACTATTATTGATGAGTTGTGTCTTTGACGAATTGACCGCGTATTAAATCCAGCCCTGCCGTTGCGTTATGCGGCGGGCGCAAGGTGAGCGATTCATTGGATGCGGCTTCCAAAAAAACCTGCTTTGGTCCTGTCAAAATCGCAAAACCTTTTTCGCTATTCCAGAACGTGGTATGTTGCAAAGCTTCAAGGTATGAAGCTTTTGCAAGCCCTAAGCCTAGCGGGTCATCCATAAGCGGAAAGCTTGTCAAGGTGAGTGCCGATGCGCCGTTTGAAGATGCGCCGTTAAGCGCTGCCTCTCTGGAAAGCGGTTTATGTCCGTTTGTGCCTACGTTAATCAAAGAGAGTTTTTCCAATAGCTGTTGCGAGCCTTTGCCGGCGATTTCGGCAAAGGCTGTGAAGTAAGCGGCGAGGCTGGCTTCACTTTCGGCTTCCAGATAGAG
>JANMSG010000963.1:0-6786 GCA_031389065.1 Acidobacteriota bacterium
TCAAGATTGACTCGTTGTGAGTGGTGTTCAGAAGGTAATAGCAAAACTTCCGCACCTAGATTTTTTATTTCCGTGAGGCGATATCTATCTGCCGCTTCGGTTGTTGCAATGAGCGTGTTACGGGCGGCTCCTTCGATTAAGACATTGGCGCTCATGGGTATTTGCAGTTTGCTGTCAACGACGACGCGCAGAGGGTCTGCGCCTTCAACCAGTCGGACATTCAATCGCGGGTTGTCCGCGAGCACTGTGCCTATGCCGACCAATATGGCATCGTGTTCGGCGCGCAGTTGATGCGCCAATTGCAAAGAAGCGCTGCTGCTGATCCATTGCGAGTCGCCTGTTTTTGTGGCGATGCGTCCGTCCAGAGAGATTGCAAATTTCAAAGTGACGAATGGAAGCGCGGTCATTGAATCTACGGTTGCCTTTCACTGTAATCGGATAAAAGCAGTTCCAGTTTACCGTAGAGTCTCGTATTCGTCATTGATTGTCAGCCTTTGCCATCGCCAATTTTTTTGTCAATTGTTTACGATCCGCGAAACCTACTGATAACCAATCATTTGCAGAGTGCTCGAATCAAAAGATAATATGACAGCGTATGATTGTTGAATTAGTAAAAGAGTTTTCATTTGAATCGGCACATCGTTTGCCAAACGTCCCTGAAGGTCACAAGTGCGCAAGGCTTCACGGGCACTCGTTTCGTTGCGAAGTCGCTGTGCGCGGCGAAGTAGATATGGAAAAAGGTTGGTTGATAGATTACGCCGAAATCTCTGCGGCATTCGAGCCTTTGCGCCAGCGCCTGGATCATTATTACTTAAATGAGATTGAAGGATTAGAAAACGCCACGAGCGAAAACCTGGCTCGCTGGATTTGGGAAAGACTCGCAGACAGTTTGAAAGGGCTTCTCCATCGCGTCACCGTACGCGAAACCTGCACCTCGCGTTGTGATTATTTTGGCGAATAAGACTATAGTCCTCAGTCCTTAGTCCTTAGCAAGGGCTTGAAATGGGCTACCAGAGCCGGTTTCAGCAATTCGCAATTCACCAGCTAAAGATGCGACGCACGCAAAATACGAAGCTAAGGACGAAGGACCAGGGACTGAGGACTAAGGACTAAGAATGCGAATCACGGAAATTTATCAAAGTATACAAGGTGAATCGAGTTACGCGGGTTTGCCTTGCGTATTCGTGCGAACGACTGGATGTGATTTGCGTTGCAGTTGGTGCGATTCGGAATTCACTTTCACGGGCGGCACAACAATGAGCCTTGACGAAGTGATTGCCGAAGTCGAAAAGTACGATTGCAAACTCGTAGAGCTAACCGGCGGCGAGCCTTTACTGCAAAAAGAGAGTAACGAACTGGCGACAAGACTGCTTGATGCAGGTCACACGGTTTTGATTGAAACCGGCGGACATCGAGACATATCGAAACTTGATCCGCGAGTGATTCGCATCATGGATTTGAAATGTCCCGATTCGGGCGAGTGTGAAAATAATCTCTGGTCGAACATCGCGCACTTGCGCCCGGTTGACGAAGTAAAATTCGTGATCGCCAGTCGCAAAGATTACGAATGGACATTGCAGACCATACGCAAACATCAACTGGAAGATCGCGTTGGAATTCTTATTTCAACGGTTTTCGGAGCCGTAAAAGCTGAACAAGTGGTTGACTGGATGCTTGCAGACAAACTGCGCGCCCGCTTTCAATTGCAACTCCACAAATATATCTGGGAGCCAAACGCAAGAAGTGTATAAATAGAGTAGGCAGTAAGCAGTAGGCAGTAGGCAGTTGCTGATTGGATTTTCTAAGTGAGTGTTCTGAAATATTTCTGACAATTGAAAAAAATTGAAGATGGCGAAAATCTACTGCCTACTGCTTACTGCCTACTGCCTACTGTGGAACTGGCATTCCCATCACGTGATAGCCACTGTCAACGTGTAGTAATTCGCCGGTCACGCCGCGTGATAAATCCGAAAGCAGGAAAAGAGCCGCGTCCGCTACTTCGTCTTGCGTCACATTGCGACGCAGCGGCGCGTTGTTTCTCATCTGTTCAAGGATTTTGTTGAAGCCTGAAATCCCTGCTGCCGCAAGCGTTTTGATCGGTCCAGCAGAGAGCGCATTGACGCGAATGCCGCGCTGACCCAAATCCGCTGCAAGATAGCGCACACTCATATCAAGCGCGGCTTTCGCTACGCCCATCACGTTGTAATGTGGAATGACGCGCTCACCACCGAGATAGGTCAACGTCAAGATGCTGCCGTTGCGCCCTTCCATCAAAGGCGCAGCGTGTTGGGCAATCGCCGTCAAAGAATAAACGCTGATGTCTTGCGCGATGCGATGACCTTCGCGGGAAGTGTTCACGTACTCGCCTTCTAGTTCTTCTTTGAGCGCAAATGCTACACCATGAACGACGAAGTCCAGCGAGCCGAATTGCTCTTTCACGCTTGCGAAAACCGCGGCGATATCTTCGTCTTTCGCCACATCGCAAGGCAGCAAGAGCGGATGATCAATGGTTGCCGCAAGCTCTTCAGCATTCTCTTTCAAACGTTCGCCCTGATAAGTGAGCGCGATTCTTGCTCCATGTTCGGCAGCGCGTTTGGCAATCGCCCACGCCAGACTGCGTTTGTTTGCTACGCCAAAAATGATTCCTGTTTTTCCCTGTAATAGCATCATCTTTCCTCTTTCAGAACTAGCTGTCCGTGAATCTTCGCTAATTTTTATAGGCGAAAATTCGCGCCGATTCGCACAGAAAAGTTTATTGCCTTTTTTCCGGCGTAAGTTTCAAAGTTACCTCTTTGCCGTCGCGGCGAATCACCACATCAACCTGTTCGTCAGCTTTCAACTCGCCCAACGCGGCTGTGTAATCGTAAACATTTTTGATGGTAAAGGCGGCAAGTTTGATCATCACGTCGCCGGCTTTGAGTCCGGCTTTTTCGGCTGGTGAAGCGGGACGCACACCGTCGAGTTTCAATCCTTCGCTCTGTTCCGCATAATTCGGCACCGTGCCCAGATAAACACGGAAACCGCCGCGCCTGCCTTGATTGGTGTTTTCGGTTTTCACTTTTGTGAAAGCGATGCGCTCGGGCTCGCCTGCAATATTAATAACAATTTCGCGCACCAGTTCGGCGATTTGCCTTGTGCCTTCCGCATTCACTTTTTCAGCCGTGTCCGAAGGTTTATGGTAATCGTCGTGCGAACCCGTAAAAAAGAACAACACAGGGACATCTTTCACATAGAACGATTGATGGTCGCTTGGACCGAACCCGTCCTGCCCTATGCCAAGCTGAAACCGGCTACCAGAGCCAGTTTCAGGACTTTTGACTTCGGCGTTCAATTTATCGAGCAGAGGTTTCCAGACGGGTGAAGTGCCTACACCGCCAACGAAAAGCGAGCGGTCGCGCAGACGTCCGACCATATCCATGTTGAGCATCGCCACGGTTGAAGCGAGCGGCGCGATAGGGTTTTTCGTGTAAGCAGCCGAACCGAGCAAGCCCAATTCTTCAGCAGCGAAAGCCATGAAGATGACGCTGCGTTTTATTTTCGGGCGGTCGCTCATCATGACTCGCGCAAGCTCCATCAATGCAGAGGTGCCGGAGGCGTTGTCGTCGGCACCGTGATGGATCTGCGCTTCGGGATTGGCGGCTAACGATTCGGGACCGCCTAACCCTAGATGGTCGTAATGCGCGCCGATGATGACGTACTCGGATTTCAATTTCGCGTCACTGCCTTCAATTACACCGACGACGTTTGAACTCTTGCCCTTGATTTTCACAACGTCGGTTTTGAATTCGGCAGCAGCATTTTGAAAAATCATAGGCGCGGCTGACTCGTTGGTGCGTTTCATCAAATCGGCAAGCGTAGTTTTTTCAGAAGCCAGCAAAGAATCTGCAACCTGTTTGCTTACGACAACCGCAGGAATGCCGGCGTCAAGGAAGTTCAAATCGTGGCGCATTTTTGACAATCTGTCATTGCTGAACTTTGCTTCTTCGCTTATGAAGATCACGCCTTTTGCACCTTTTTCACGCGCTTTGATGGTCTTCTTTTGAATCTCAAGACCTGGCGAAGTGTATTCCGCAAACTTACCGTGTGGATTGTTGCCGTCGGGACTGCCACGCAAGATGACAACGATTTTGTCTTTCACATCAACGCCAGCGTAGTTGTCATATTGAAGTTCAGGCGCGCCGATGCCGTAACCGACGAATACCAGTCCGCCTTTTGCCGGTTGTGATGAAGAGAAGGCTAGCGGCATATAATCTTCGCCGACTTTTAATTCCGTGTTTGAGAATGAGTGTTCGCTTTGCAAGGCTCTGCCAAAACGTGTGTGAAGAATATCAAAGCTGTTTTGTGTTCCCAACTTCACGCCTGAAACGAAAGTGAAGGGCTGGAGAAATCCTGCGCCTGATATTGGCTTCAAACCGTTGCGGCGAAATTCATCCGCTATGTATTTGGCGGCTTCGTCAGCTTGAGGAGTTCCGGCGCGACGCCCTTGCAATTTGTCCGAAGCTAAAAAATTCACATGGCGTTTGATTGTCTCAGCCGATACCCTGCCAACCGCTGCATCTTTTTTTACCGCAACAGCTTTCTGCGCCCAAGCAGTCAAGGCAAAGGGACTTGCACTGAAAGCAAGTACAATTGTTAAGCTATAAAGAAAAGTATTTCTAAGTAAGAAAGCGTTTTTGATTTTCATAAGACGTTTTACTCGTTTCTATAAACTCGTGGCACGCGATCACTGATGCCACAAGTTACTTCATAAGATATGGTTTCCAGTTGCACCGCTATTTCTTCGGCAGTAATTTCGCGGTTGCTTTGACGTCCGATTATAACAACCTCTTCATTCAATGTCGCATCGGCTATGTCGGTCACATCAATGAGCGTCAAATCCATGCTGATGCGCCCGACAATCGGCGCAAACTCGCCGCACACTAATACTCGCCACTGGTTTGAAAGCGCGCGCCGCAGGCCATCTTCGTAACCGATTGCCAGCGTCGCAATGTGGCTCTCACGCTTCGTCACGAACGTGCAACCGTACCCAATCCCCGCCGCTTTCGCAACGGTTTTCAAGTGGACGATGCGCGTGTGCAAAGACAAAACTGGTTGCCAATCAAGCGGCTCTATATCGCGTTTCGTCGAATCGCGCCAGATGCCATACATTACGCCGCCAAGTCTGACGAGGTTGCCGCGAGTTTGCGGATAAGCATGAGAAGCGGCACTGTTTGCTTCATGAATCCATCGCGGATTGAAACCACGTGCTCGCACAAGCCGCAAAGCCTCTTGAAACACAGCCGCCTGCTGTTGGGTGAATGCAACTCCGTCAACGCTATCAGCCGAAGCGAAATGCGTCATTAAGCCGTCAAGCCTGACATTTGCAAATCTCTTTGCACGATCAATGAAGCTTTGAAACTCTCGGAAAGGCACGCCGAGTCTGCCCATACCCGTATCAACTTTGAGGTGATAGTCAAACACAACGCCGATTTTTTTTGCGGCAGCATTGAGCCTTTCGAGTAAATCCAATCGAAACACAACCGGCGTAACTTCGCGTTCGACGATTAATTCCTCCTGTCCTTCCCAGAAGCCGCCCAGCGACAAAATTGGTCGTGTGATTCCTGCGTCTCTGAGTTTCAAACCCTCTTCGGGCAAGGCCACGCCAAACCAAGCCGCGCCTTCTTGTTCAAGCGCCCGCGCACATTCAACCGCACCGTGACCGTACGCATCGGATTTCACAGCAGGCATAATGGCAACATCTTTGCCGACCGCTTCTTTCATCACGCGGAAGTTATGAGCCAGATTGTTCAAGTTGATTTCAGCCCACGTAGGTCTTTGCATAGAATAATCTTAGAATATTGCTGCTTGCTGATAGATTCATTGCGAATGGTACGCAATACCAAATTATCCTTTCCTGTTCTGTCTTGTATATTTCCAAAATGAGAACTGCTCTCTTGTCAGTTTCATGATTATCTCTGCTTTTCTCCATTTGCGATCAAGAGCAATAGGACAATCAAGGTAGAAATGTTTTGTAAACACTATGGCTTTCTCGCCAGCTATTGAAAGTTGTTTAATGCTAGCGCACTTGCGTATAGAAATCTTTTGAATTTCCGGAAAGTTAGTTTTTACATATTCAACAAACTGTTTGAGTATGTTTTCAGAGCCACATAAGCTTATTGAAGGATACATATACTTACTCAGATAAAGAGTTCCATCGCCATCAATTAATCCGCGCCAGAAATGCAAATTGTTATTCAGTTCCATCACAGAAGCAGTGCGAGACTTTCTTTCCACCACACCGTATTGAGCGAGACTTTCTACTAACCGAGAAGAGGTAATTTCTAAGGCGCAATATCTGCCATTATCGCGTAAAGCAATGATGCCCTCGTATTCTAAAAAATCCTTAAGTTTTTGAAGATGCCCGATATCACAAGGATTCAGATTGATTCTTAATCTAGACGAGAAAGGATGACTGTACCGATATTCGTAGCTGATACAACCGTCTGCCATAATGAAGCCTAACCAGTAGGCCGCTTCATCTGTTATTACTTCAAAAGCTCCTTCATTCAATTTATACTTACGGTTACTTTCAAGAAGAGATTTGGCAGGTCTTCCTTGATTTTTTTCTTGTATACAAGAAATCTCTAACATGGAGATACCTCATATCTACACAAGCTTTTGTGTAGAGAAACAATCATTCACCTCTATACATATTTTCAAAACGTGTGAACTCTTTCAAAAATGCCAGCGGCACGCTTCCCGTCGGGCCGTTTCTCTGTTTACCGACAATCAACTCAGCAGTGCCAC
>JANMSG010001001.1:0-11046 GCA_031389065.1 Acidobacteriota bacterium
ATTGCCGAAGAACGAGAGCTTGCAGCCAGAATTGATGTTTTCTTTGCGTTTTTCAGTTCATGAAACATCCGCAGACTAGACAGTCTACGGTACGATTGGCGGCGCACTTCTGCTTTCCTCGGTAATTCTTTTTCTTGAAACCTATACTTTAAGATAAACAGTATTATCGCTCATTAAGTTTATTCGCATTTTAGGCTGAAAGTCCTTTAAATGAGGTAAATTTTTTGTAAAGATCAATGTAAAGATTAGCTAAAGACGGTCTATGAATGTTGAAGAAGCGCACGTAAGTCTCTCCCAGGGGTTCGCATCTTTCGGCTATGCGTTTTCCTAGGTCCCCTCTTCCTTTTCAAAATTTGATTCGCTCTCTGGACGCTTTTGACAGGCTTACGATACCGTATTAGCGGGCAGATTGAAAAGTCTCACCAATCAAGAGAGGAATCTTTAATGGCTCATGCTGTTTATATCAACGCGCTAGGAAAATTTCTGCCCGGAAGTCCCGTTTCAAACGACGAGATGGAAGAGCATCTCGGTTTCATCGGCGGCAAACCTTCGCGCCTCAAATCACGCATACTGAAACAAAACGGTATCAAGTCGCGCCACTACGCCATTGACCGCGAAGGCAACGTGATGTTTCGAAATTATGAACTCGCGGCAAACGCTGTGCGCGAGGCGCTGAAACATTCGGAACTTTCGCTTAAAGAGATTCAATACCTCGCCGCAGCCACCTCGCAGAGCGATTTACTGGCACCGGGTTTTGCCAGCATGGTTCATGGCGATTTACAAATTCCGCCGTGCGAAATCGCTTCGCTGCACGGCGTTTGCGCCAGCGGCATGATGGCTCTTAAAGGCGCTTACTTGCAGATTCTATCCGGCGAAAAACCAAACGCTGCAGTGACGGCTAGTGAATTCACCAGTCGCTTTTTTCGACACGGTTTGTTTGAAGAGACCCGCGCTTTCAAAGAGACTGGGCGCGTAACCTTCGACGCAGAGTTTCTGCGCTGGATGCTATCGGATGGCGCGGGCGCGGCGATACTCGAAAATCGTCCCAATTCCAAAGGGCTTTCGCTACGCGTCGAATGGATAGATGTGATCTCTTACGCAGACCGCTTCGATGTCTGTATGTATTCAGGCGCCAACAAACTGGCGGACAAAACGCTGGACCGCTCGTGGTACGACTATGCGAATTTTGCCGAAGCGGCAAGCGATGGTGCGATTCTTTTGAAACAAGACATTGAATTGCTTGATAACGTCGTCGTGCTGGGTGCAAAGCGTTACTTTGAATTGATGGAAGAGAAGCAATTCAAAGCGACAGATATTGATTGGCTGGTTTGTCATTATTCTTCGCACATCTTTCGCGCCAAGATCATGGAATTAATCACCAAAGGCGGCGGACTGATTCCCGAAGCGCGTTGGTTTACGAATCTCTACAGCAAAGGCAACACGGGTTCGGCTTCGGTCTTCATCATGCTTGATGAGCTTTTCAACGAGGGCAAGTTGCAAGCCGGACAGAAGATTTTATGCATGGTGCCGGAAAGCGGGCGCGTTGTGATTTCCTTTATGATGCTGACCGTTGTTGGTTCATCGCTGCAAGTTCAAATACCAACCGACGACGAAGAAAAGGGTTGGAGTTCCGCTTTCGGGCAGTCTGATACACCAGACGAAAAGCCGCCTGAAGGCGGAACTCCAAACCTGGAATCATCCGACGACCTTGCGGCGATGTTGATGCGAAGACTTGCCGAGGTGTGGATAGATTTCGAGGGTCGGTTGAATCAGGTTCCTATCGTTGACAAAATAAACCGTGGCAAACTTCGCGTTGAAGATTATCAATTGTTGCTTTTGAATTTGCGTCAGCAAGTGATGGAAGGCGCGCGCTGGATTTCACGCGCCGCCTCAAATATCACGATTGATGCCTTCGAGTTACGTTCGATGTTCATAGGTCACGCGGCAGATGAACACCGCGATTATCAAATGATTGAGCGCGATTACCTGTCCGTAGGCGGCACTATGGAAGAGATAACCAGCGCTGAAAAAAATCTCGGCTCCGAAGCGCTTTCTGCCTGGATGTTCCATCGCGCCAGTCAGGAAAATCCTTTCGATCTGTTTGGCGCAATGTTCATCATCGAAGGTTTGGGCAACCGCATGGCAAAGCGTTGGGGAACGAAAATCAAAGAGCAGTTGGGCTTGAAAAACGAGCAGGTGAGTTTTCTTGTCTATCACGGCGTCAATGATGCGAGTCATTTCGAGAAGTTGGAAAACGCCATCAACAGCGGCTTGCTGACGAAACGCTTAGTCGAACGCATCGTCAAAACGGCAAAGGTAACAGCCCGTCTTTACGCTTTGCAGCTTGAAGAATTGGGCAATACGTAAAGTTAACTGGCATATCGTGAAAATCAATTTTCGAGTTGCAACGATCACTGACATCGAATTGCTCCTGCAGTTTATGCGCGAGTTTTACGAGATTGACGAGTATTCTTTCGCGGAAAACATTGCTCGTCCTACTCTGGAAAAGTTCATCAACGATTCGACGCTTGGCTATCTTTGGTTGATTGAATGGGAAGGCAAGGCGATTGGCTATGTCGCGATGACATTCAGCTACAGTTTTGAATTTCACGGGCGCGACGCCTTCGTTGATGAACTCTTCCTTGATGCAAACTATCGCGGGCAAGGCATTGGCAATCAAACCATGCAATTCATAGAGGAAAGATGCAGAGAGTTTGGCGTTCATGCTTTGCATCTGGAAGTCGAGCGCACAAATATCGCGGGGCAAGCGTTGTATAAAAAATTCGGCTTCCAAGATCACGACAGATTCTTGCTGACAAAATGGATTTCAAAGTAAGGAATCTTTTCTGTATAGTAAAACAACTTTGATGTGTGTTTCAGGAAATGCAGTCATTGAGAAAGTCAGACGGGCTAAGAAGGTGAAGAATCATGAATGCTTTTGCAACTTTACTGACTGCTGGAAAGAGCATAAGCCTGCTTTTCATCATCTTCACGTTTACCAGCACACTCTTCTTCCCTTCGTCATCGGCTTTCGCGCAAGGTTTCGCCCCGCGCAAAATGAAGATGTTTCTTTACCCGAAACAGCCTCCAAAAGTGTTTCCGCCAAACGCAAAGTTTATTGTGCAAATTCACCCGCAAGCCATCATCAATCAACAAAACCTGCGGCAAATGCAAAAGAGTTTAGAGAGGACTCTTGCAAGTTATGATTTGCGTTTCAATCAGGTTTTCGCCAAACCTGACATCATCATCTCCTGCGTCATCCCTGAACTCAACGCTTTTTCAACGTACGAGACACATTACACACTGGAGCAAGGAGACTTAAACGCAGAGGCAGACATCAAAAGCCCTATCGGCTCAACGTTACAACCTTATCGGCTGACGATTTTAGAAGGACACCTGACCGTCAACTACTCTGCCAGAGAGGCGGCAACCGGCAAGACTCTTGATGCAGACACCCTCAAGCTGGACTTTAAACAAGGATATGAACGAAATGTGCCAAACATAACCGACCTTTACGATTTATTGATAGACAATTTGGCGCATATGGTTGCCTCTCGTTTCGTTCCAGACTTTCATTCTGTCGAGGTGCCGCTGGCGAAAGGCAAATTGAAACACGCCAGCGAACTGCTGCAAAAAGGCTATTGGAACAGCGCCATTGACGAATTACATTCGCTTCCTCAATTTAACAAAGCCGATGAAGAATCTTTCCGTCTATACACGCTTGGCATCGCTTACGAAGGCCTTGCTTATGAAACACCTTACCTGAATCCGACAAAAGATTATTTAGACAAGGCTCTCCATTATTACGAGGAAGCGAAACGCCATCACGTGGCAGAAACAACCTTTCATACTTCTTCAATGCGCGTCACCAATCTCTTGAATGATTACCGCAGAATCGAGATTTTCATCAGAGCCTATGAGAAGAGCGAGCACCAGAAAGCGTTAGAGACTTCGCTCATCACCAAGATTCAAAACCGCTACGGGAAAGCCGGATTCAGCAATAACAACACGATTATCAGCATGGTGAAAAGCGCTCTACCTGAAAAAGAGATTACCAGGAGTATCGAACATGTGAAGTCCAGATACTTCGATTTATCTCCGACGGGTATGTCTGCTTTAACGAAAGCGGGAGTCAAAGCAGAGGTGATTGATGCGATGCGCCAGTCAATGCGAGGCATTCCTTACGACGGGAAAAATCTCCGCAAGTGGAACGAACTGCCTTTGGATTCGATTCTGGCAGTTTATCCCTATTTACTGATTCGTTGATTCACAGACCGTATTGTCAAAACCCATACACCAAAAATCAATCAGGAGAGCATCTTAAACAGTTATGCCGTTTGCTGATAATTTTAAAATCGAAGACCACGATTCGCGCGACCCTGACCCCTGGCTTGCTTTGTACATGGACAGCAGCATCTTGATGGACGATGAAGCAAAAGCCGCGCTGCTGTTGTGTATGCGCTCGAAATCGCGGCAGTTTCTTTTGCCGATCACGCGTCCTCTGGCGCGTCTTTCGATGGTGCTGCTGCAACTGGTAAAGACCATCATTCCTAATAAATTCACCTCATCACGAGTTTTGCACCTGTTGATTCATTGGGGCTTGAAGAACTGGGTCAGCCCCGAAGCGAACTTCCTTATCCTCAGACATTTTCACCTCGGTTCGGAAATCCTGGCTTTCATTGAAAGCAACACGGAAGCGGTTGACATCCCCTTGAATCCGCTCAAGCCAAAAACCCTTGCTGATTTGAAAGACGATGTATTCTTGAAACACGACTTGAATCTGTTTAACTTCGTCATTGCCTTTAACAAAGAATTGCGCGCAGCAAATGCTGAGGTGCACCCGCCTACGAAATTCAACTTCGATTGCATCACCGACGACCAGTTCGAGTTTGAAGAGTTTCCGAAAAAGTGGCGCAACTTCATAGATGTGCAAACCGCGATTGAGTTGTACACGCCGATGTATCAACTTTTCCTGACCGATAACGATTTCTGGCGCGCCTCGAATTCGTTGCAGCTTGATGAGACAGTCGCTCTTTATGTCGCCAGAATTTTAGATAAGATGGAGTATCTGGCTTTAGTCAACAACAAACACCCGATTGTTCCGTTGACAACCTTGAGCGCGGGATTTCGTTTGATGCTGCACGGGCTTGCAGTAGAATCGCTCCATGCCATGCTCAGAGAGGCGAAACGGCGACATCAGATAGCGGTCATAGCAACTGCCGTATAAAATTTCTCCATATCTTGCGGCTGAAAATTTCTAATCCACAACTCTTGGTGTACATGGTTTTCTGCTTTGCGCTATAATCCGCGCCGTGAGGAAACCAGTAGTTCAATCGCAGCGCTCTATAAATTTGGAGCAGATGGTTGTCCTACAAACCTGAACGTGTCTTTCTAAACCGCATAATTTTCAATAAAGAGAAGAGCCATGAACGAAAAAGATTTTGTGCATCTCCATTTACATTCAGATTTCAGCCTGCTTGACGGGGCGATCAAAATCAAGCCGCTTGCCAAACGAGCCGAAGAGATAGGCGCGCGTGCCGTTGCCATCACAGATCATGGCAATATGTTCGGCGCTCTCTCTTTCTACAACACCATGAAAGGCTCCGGCGTGAAACCCATCATCGGCATCGAAGCCTATCTTTCCAAAAGCCGTATGACAGATCGCGGCGATACGACGACGGGTGAACGTGGCAGGAATCACATTATCCTGCTTGCCAAAAACTTAAAAGGCTATCAAAACCTCATCAAGATTACCTCGTTTTCATACACCGAAGGATTTTACTACAAGCCTTGCATTGACAAAGAATTTCTCGCCCAACACAGCGAAGGGCTGGTCTGTTTGTCGGCTTGTTTGTCTGGCGTTCCGTCTGCGCTATTGCTCACCGATAAATTTGACGAAGCGGCGCGCCGCGCCAAAGAGTTCGAGGATATGTTTGGCAAAGGCAATTACTACCTGGAAGTGCAAAACCATCAGATGGAAGAAGAGGTCGGCACAGTGATTCCCGGAATGATTGCGCTGTCGAAAAAGACAGGCATTCCGTTGGTTGCGACAAACGATTGCCACTACTTGATGAAAGAGGATTGGCGCGCCCACGACATACACGTCTGCATAGGCGCTGGCAAAGTTCACACCGAAACGCGAAGAGTGAAATATCAACCCGAGCAATTCTTTTTCCGTACCCCGCAAGAGATGTGGATGCTGTTTGGCAAAGATATGCCCGAAGCTCTGTTGAATACGGTGGCAATCGCCGAAATGTGCGAACTCGATTTACCTTTCGGGCAAAATCATTTGCCCGAGTATCGCGTGCCCGAAGGTTTCACTACGGACACCTATTTTGCCAAGATAGCGCGTGACGGACTTGCAGAAAGATGGGCAGCCATCAAAGAGAAATCTGATCGCAAATTCGATTTCGATGATTACAGTGCGCGCCTTGAACGCGAAATCGGAGTCATCGTCAACATGGGCTTTCCCGGTTACTTTTTGATTGTCTGGGACTTCATCAAATATGCTCGCACTAGCGAGATTCCGGTTGGTCCCGGAAGAGGATCGGCTGCAGGTTCGCTCGTAGCGTACGCCATGCGAATCACCGATATTGACCCGCTGCAATATGATCTGCTGTTTGAGCGCTTCTTGAATCCAGAGCGCGTCTCTATGCCCGATATAGACATAGATTTCTGCGTTCACGGTCGCCAGAAAGTGATTGATTACGTCGTTGACTATTATGGGCGCGACCACGTTTCGCAAATCGCTACGTTTGGCACGATGGCATCGAAGGCGGCAATTAAAGATGTAGGTCGGGCGCTAGATGTCCCGTACGGAGATGTTGAAAAGATTGCCAAAATGATTCCGCCGCCGGTTCGCGGGCGCAATATTTCCATCTCGCAGGCGATTTTAGATGTGCCTGAATTGAAGAAAGCAATTGATACAGACCCGCGCATCAAAGAACTCATAGAGATTGCTTTACGATTAGAAGGCTGTTCGCGCCACACTTCTGTTCATGCGGCTGGCGTCGTCATTTCGCCAAGACCGCTTTATGAGTTGGTGCCGATTTCGAAAACCTCACGCGATGAAATTACCACGCAGTATTCGATGAATGACCTTGAAAAAACCGGGATGTTGAAGATGGACTTCCTCGCCCTGACGACGTTGACGATTATCGCAGACTGCTTGAAATCCATTGAACGCGAGACCGGCGCAAAAGTTGACCTGGCAACGATTCCGCTCGACGATAAAGCGTCTTTGCAGATTTTCAGTGATGGGAAATGTGACGCGATTTTCCAATTTGAATCCGACGGCATGAAAGATTTGTGTCGCAGACTAAAGCCTGATGGTCTGGAAGATTTGTCTGCACTCAACGCTTTATATCGTCCAGGTCCGATTGATAGCGGAATGGTTGACGACTTCATTGATCGCCGTCACGGCAAAAAGAAAGTTCGTTACGACTTCCCTGACTTGAAAGACGTGCTTGGCAACACCATGGGCGTCATAGTTTATCAAGAACAGATTATGGCTGTATTTCAGAGGCTTGCAGGGTATTCCTTAGGTGAAGCAGATCTTGTGCGTCGCGCTATGGGCAAGAAAAAGCGCGAAGAAATTGATAAGCACAAAGAGAAATTCACTCAACAAGCCATGGCAAAGGGCTACGATAAGGATAAGCTGGATAAATTGTGGCAGAGCATGGAAGGCTTCGCCGACTATGCTTTCAATCGCGCGCATAGTTTTGCTTATGGGTACCTCGCCTATCAGACGGCTTTTTTGAAGGCCTACTACCCGACGCATTTTTGGGCAGCGGTATTGTCGAACGAATTGAACAACACCGCAAAAGTTGTCAAGTACATCAACGAAGCGCGCCTGCAAGGCATAGAGATTTTGCCGCCAGATGTCAACGTCAGTTTCGATAACTTTACGGCAAACGGCAAGACCATCCGCTTTGGACTTGCGGCAATCAAGGGCATAGGGCAAGGGGCAGTATCGAGCATTGTCGAAGGGCGCAACACAGGCGGCACCTTCAAATCTATCTTCGATTTCACTGAGCGCGTAGATTCAAAGGCTGTCAATAAACGTGTGCTTGAGGGTTTAGTCAAATCCGGCGCATTCGACGCATCGGCGGGAACGCCTCATCGAGCCCAGTTGTTTGCGGCGATTGATTCAGCGATTGAAAGCGGGCAGCGAACACAGAAATCGAAAGCCAGCGGGCAGGTCAGTCTGTTCGGCGCGATGATTGAATCAACGATTATGGAAGAACCACCTTTGCCTAAAGTTGCAGAGTGGCAACAACAGGAATTGTTGAAAGGCGAAAAAGAGACTCTTGGTTTTTACATCTCCGGTCATCCTTTGCAAGGCTATGAAGCGGCTATGAAAGATATAGCCAACACAGACGTTGATTCATTGGCGACGAATTTCCATCACGGCGCGCAAGTCTGTTTAGGCGGCATCATCATAGAGCAAGCGGTTCGCACGACGAAAAAAGGCGATCGCTTTGCGTTGCTACAAATCGAAGATCAGTACGGCTCTGTAAAAGTTGTGGTGTGGCCCGAGACTTACAAAAAATCGGCGAGCGTGTTGCAAGAAAATGCGCCAATCTTAGTGCGCGGCAAGTTAGAGATAGACGACGGCGGTGCCATGAGCATTATCGCTGACGACATTCAATCGCTGGTGAATCTGCGCGAACGCTCTGCGAAAGTGATGTCCATGCGCTTCCCTATCGGCGAGGTAAAGGACGATAGATTGGACAGGCTATATGATTTGTTAGACACCCATCGCGGCGATTGCGAAATTGTCTTTGAAGTGGAATTAGAAGGCGGCAAGCTGGCGCGCATTCAACCCAATCAATTCGTCAAAGTGAGAGTCACACCGGAGTTGACCAATTCCATCACGGAATTAATGGGCGACAAATGCCGCGTCGAATTAAGGGTAGGACGAGCGAGCAGCGCGACCTTCAAGTAAACGGGAATCCTTAGTATTTTTGTTTCAAGGAAAGAGATGAATTCGCTTCCAATGTAGTTTTGCAGTTTATTGTGTTGTTGCGTTCATCCTCGAAAGAACATGAGGAAGAAGATTGCTACAACGAAGTTTCACTCTATTGGTGTGAAAAGATTGCCAGGATACGCGATTCTGATTGCGGAATCTGATGCGTTTCGATCAGGTAATCTGCCGATAGTTTCGTCTTGAGACGCACAACCATTTCTGGAGCACAATAGAGCATGAGGCTTTGTTGGGCGCTCATTTTTCTCAACACCGTCGGCATCACCACTTCGGCGCGATCTAGCGCACGACTGGTTAACAAATCGAACTCGCGCCAATCGAAATCTTCTATACGCGCTCTGACAACTTTGAAATTAGCGATCTGCAAAACGTCTTTAGCTTCGTGCAAAAAGAGTGATTTTTTTTGATTCGATTCCAGCGCCGTAACTTCCATCTGTGGACTGGCAATGGCAAGCGGCAAGGCAGGAAAACCTGCGCCACTACCGATATCTAAAACTCTGCGAGCCTCGCCTAAAAATCGCGCCCCAAAGATTGATTCCGCATAATGCAGCCGCGCAGCGTCTTCAGGTGCAGTGATTCGCGTCAGATTCGTGTGACGGTTCCATCTCGTCATCCTCGCATAATGCCCGACCAATTTATTGATTTGTGCCTCGGTCAGCGGCTCGATTTGAAAATCTTTCAAAGCCAATTCAAGCGCGGCTTTGAATTCATCTTCCGGTTTTGTTCTTTCTTGATTGTTGGCTTTCATTTCAGTCTCTACAATAGTTTTCCGAGCCAGGAAAAACAATTGGCTCAATAAAATTTAACGGAGTTATTTTGGCAATTAAAGCAATCTCTTTTGATTTTTGGAATACCTTGTTTGCGGAAACACCAGGTAGTTTCAAACTCTATCAAGAAACCCGGCGGAGCTTGCTCAAAGAATCATTAACGGAACGGGGCGGCACTTTTTCTGAAGAACAGATCAAGCAGGCGGCTTTGCTTGAAGCGGAATCGCATCACCTTATTTGGACGAAAGAGCATCGCACACTCACCGCAAGGGAAAGGTTACGCCGCATTCTCGATACTCTAAACGCTTCATTACCTGAAGACACAATTACACGCTTAGTGAACGATTATGAAGAAGGCATCTATGAACGCCCGCCGATTTTGGTTGACGGAGCGCGTCAAGTGATTGAGCAATTATCCAGTCGTTACAGGCTCGGCATTATCTCTGACACAGGATTTTCGCCGGGTCGTGTGTTGAGAGAGTTAATGCGCAATGCTGGCATATTGGACGCTTTCGATTCGCTGGTCTTTTCAGATGAAGCAGGACGGTCGAAACCTCATGCCGAAGTCTTTGCCAAGACATCGCACGCGCTCAATGCTCACCCGACAGAGCTGGTTCACATAGGCGATCTGGAACACACAGATGTAATCGGCGCAAAGAATGCCACCTATTTTGCGATTCGCTTTATTGGCGTAACGCCTATGAAGGATGACGAGAAAACCATAGCTGATGTGGTAACGACGGACTTCTCCGAAATTCCACAAATCATAAAATCTTTAGGAGGCGACGAATGAAAATATTGAGTTTGCAAGAAGCGGAAAGGTCCGGCGATATAGATGTCAAATTAGTCAGTGTTCGCGCATCGCGTTATCGCGTCTTTGGTTCTCCCGAGCGAATCCTCGACGGTGAAATGGCGGTGGTTGATTTGCGCGGCGGCGCTGAGCCCGAAGACTTCGCAGAAAAATTTCGCGTACTGGATCGCCATCCGATGTTGGCTATCATGCTTGTGAAGAAACTTGGCGAGTAAAACGAAATCAGCGCCGCGGATATAAAAAATAAAATTGGTCACAAATGGCAAAAGCTGTTGTGATAACAGGAACCTTATTAGCTCCCGGTAATCAGCAGTATTTTGCCACTCGTGACCGAGTCCCTAAATATCAAATCTTAGGGTTGAGCCTTGCGCGTGGAGTAATTTGTAAGCCGATCTGGAAAACTCCACACACCGGCAGGCGCCGTAACTTTATTCTCTTGAAAAACTTAATTTGCGGTCACGCCTACGCCATAGACATCTTGC
>JANMSG010001007.1:0-13910 GCA_031389065.1 Acidobacteriota bacterium
GTTACACAAAGATGTACGACGCGGTTTATCGAGTGACGGAAGAAAAAATGGCTACAACGTCGGACTCGGATGCGCGTCGAATTATAGTCATCCTTTCAGATGGTGAAGATACAGCGAGCGAACGCACTTTGAAAGAAGCGATAGAAATTGCGCAACGTTACGACGTGACCATTTTCGGCATCAGCACAAAGAATTTTACCGGCACAGGTGCGGGAACTGTCGAAAGCTCTGATGACAAAGATTTGCGAAGGCTTTGCGAAGAGACCGGCGGACAAGTCTTTTTACCGTCTCAAAAGATTGAATTGTTCAGAGCTTTCTCGCAAGTCGCACAAGATTTAAGGCAGGAGTACGTTGTTTATTACACCCCCATCAATCAGGAAAAGACAGGAAAAAAACGTGAGATAAGAGCAAAACTCGTAAACAAAGAGGGCAAGCTCTTTCACAAGCAGGGATACACTTTATAGGGCTTAGTCAGTAGGACTTAGCTTTATATTTGTCGTTGGTATTTTGCAAAAGTAACCACCCAAAATTGCAAAGGGCTAATGATGACGGGCTACGGATTAAGCACTACGGACTCTTAACAAGAGGTTTTTAAGGATGAAAAAGCTAATTGCAGGAATCACGCTGGCGGTTTTGTTAGCGTTTGCGACACTGGCACAAGGAACAAAACCCGCGCCAAAATCGAATGCGCCGGATGTTCAAAAAAATAAGCCGCAACCGAAACAGCAAACCAAGCCGACCAATCCCGATGATGAAATTCCTGTCAGTGACGAGACCGTAAAGCTCGGCACCGATTTGGTCAATCTATTTTTCAGCGCCGTTGATCCGAGCAACCGCATCGTCAGCACGCTTCGACAAGAAGACATCACGGTGCTCGAAGATGGCAAACCCCAGCAACTTTTCGCTTTCAAACGTGAATCAACTTTGCCCATCAACATAGCCATCTTGATGGATTTGTCCGGCAGTCAGGAGTACACGTTTCCGAAAGAGAAAGCGGCGGCGGGCGAATTTCTTCGCTCGGTCATACGTCCCGGCAAAGACTCTGCCGCGATACTTACTTTTCAAGACGATATTGATTTGATTCAAGGCCTCACCTCGCGCATACAGACGTTGCAGAGAGCTTTTGACGAGATTCAATTTTCGCGCCGTTACAATCAATCTTCTTCGCGCAGACAAGCGACGGCGCTCTATGACGCGGTTTACATCACCGCCGATGAAGTCTTAGCGCATGACGAATTCCGCAGCCGAACCGCCGATGAAAACATCACGCGCCGCGCCATGATTCTTTTAACCGATGGCGTTGATAACGCCAGCAACCGCAAACTCGAAGACGCTATTGATAGAGCCTGGCGGGCGGGGGTTGTCATTTACGCCATAGGCATCGGCGACCGTTTCAGATTTGAAGGTGTGCGCGAAGATGTGTTGAGAAAAATGTCCGAAGAGACCGGCGGTCGCGCTTACTTTCCGCAAGGCGCGGATGATTTGTTAGAAGATTTTCGCCAGATAGAAAGCGAGCTACGCAGCCAATACCTGGTTGCCTATTCGCCAACCAATCCAAACCGTGACGGTTCTTTCCGTCGCATAGAGGTGCGTGTCGCCGGACAAAAAGATGTGCGTTTGGTTCATCGCCGCGGCTACTACGCGCCACTGGAAGATGTAAAAAAATGAAGTACCTAAAACTTACCCTCATCGCCACTGCCTTATTCGTAACCGTAGCTTTTTTGTCGCTTTCCATCAGCAGCGCAAATCAAGAGCAGAAGCAACAAACCGAGCAAAAACAGAAAGACGAAAAGGACAAGAAAAAAGCGGAAAGCGAAGAGCCGCAAGACGACCAAGTGATCAAACTCGGCGCCAACCTGGTTACGGTTCCGTTCAACATTACAGATAAGCAAAATCGCTTCATCAACGACTTGACGAAAGACGACATAGAGCTTTTAGAAGACAACAAACCGCAAGAGATTTTTTCATTTGACCGGCAAACCGATATCCCTTTGACCATTGCGATGTTGATTGATATATCGGGCAGTCAAGAGTACACGCTTCCCCAAGAGATCATCGCTGGAAAAAAATTCTTTGAAAAAGTGCTTAGGAAAAAAGATTTAGGCGCGGTGGTAACTTTTGAAGGCGATTCGGTCCTGGTGCAAGACCTGACCTCGAATGTCGAAAAACTCAAGCGCGCGCTTGATGACGTGCGAATGCCTACAATTCCCGCGTTCATTCCGGGCAGAACGGGAACCCCACCAATTAATGGCGGTTCGAACATAGGCTCAACGGCTATGTTCGATTCTATCTACTCAACCTCAGCCGATTTGTTGAGCCGTGAAGCAGGTCGCCGCGTCATTATTCTTGTCGGTGACGGTTATGACACGTCAAGTCGGGTGAAAATGAAGGAAGCCATTGAACGAACTTGGCGTAGCGAGATTATCGTTTATTCCATAGGCATAGGCTATTCAAGCATCAATCAAGGAGACTTGAAGAAAGTAGCTTCCGAGACCGGTGGTCGTGCCTTCTTCCCGCGCAGCGCAGAAGACCTTGAAAAAGCTTACCTTCAGATAGAAGAAGATTTGCGTTCGCAAAACATTCTAGCCTATCAATCAGCGAATGAAGTGCGTGACGGTTCATTCCGCACCATTCAGCTGCGCGTAAAGAATCGCAAAGACCTGACCGTTCGCCATCGTCGCGGCTACTTCGCCAAGAAAGAAGGCGCCTAAAAGAAGCTCTTAAAATATTTCGTAGTCGAATCAATAAAAATGAAAACGGCGCGCGTTAACAATTAACGCGCGCCGTTTTCATCAGGCTAAAGGGTCATTAAAAAAGCCCTGAAGATATTTTTAAGGATTTAGTAGAGCAGGGGCTGCATCGCTTGCCCCCTACTCCATTTGACGACCTGAATAGCTTGTAATCATCCGCAATAAAGTACATACGGTTTAGCGAGGATTTAATCTCGGTTGCGACGCTTTCTCAATTCATAAATCGCACCGCCGCCGCCGCCAAGAAGAGCGCCTATGCCTGCGCCTTTCTTACCAAACATCGCTCCTATACCTGCGCCGATGGCTGCCGGTGCAGCAATTGTCAGCGCGGTTTTCAATTTCGATCTACCTTTGCGGGCAGGTGCGCGATAAACCGGCTGATAGGAATTCCTGTAAACCGTGCGCGTACGAGTTGACCTTACAGCAGCAGGCGTAGCCGAAGCGCGAGTGTCAGGTTCTACTTCTTCTTGATAAGCGTCTGTGTACCCTTCTTTGTAGCCTTCGTTATAGCCCTGACGAGAAGTATCAACATTCGCAGTTCCGGTTTGCTTGGTTAATCCCGCTTGATAACCATCGTTATAACCGGTTTTGAAATCGCTCAAATAAAATTGATCGTTGTTCGTAGCATCTGTTACCGGTTGCGGCTGTACATCACTGGCGACAACTTTGTTCTCTTCAGCCGCATTCGTCGTAGATGATGATTTGGAAATTCGCCCGATTACCACTCCCGTTAAGAGCAACAATCCTATTAATGAAACAGCTATAATTCTATGTGACCTTGTCATATTGATATCCTCCTGATTTGATTTAGCTGTAAAAAGACGTAAAGTTGTGCGGCAACTGCTATGCCGCAAAAGCACAATTTTAGGTGTCGCCTGTAAACTTAATTATTCTTTAAGATAAAGACTACCGCAAAGGCGTTTCAGACGATTCAAGTTGAGAGACAGTACGATATGGTATGTTCTGTATGTTAAAAATACACGGTACGGTTGGTTAGCTTTGGAGTTTTCAATTGGCTTTGGTCAATTTATCTCGCCTTTTGCTCTGCCAATGACGGACAGCAATCGTCCGACTTTCAAGGCTTCGCCACCAGCCTCTTTGCGGTAGGAGAAAAACATTTCGTTCTGATGCATCGTGCAATAAGGCGCGACAAAAATCTGCTCTTCATCGAACCCGCAATAAGCCAGTTGCTGGATGTTAGCGGCGCGAATATCAAGGTGAGCTTTGCCGCCCTCTTTAAAATTCACGAGCAATTGTTTCCAGTAGCGGAACTCTTTTTTGTATCGCTCAATTACGTCTTCGCCAACTTCGTAACATTGGGCGCAAGCCGTCGGTCCGATTGCCGCCAGACAGTTTTTGGTGTTTATGCCTTGTCGCATCAAATCGGCAACCGTTCGTTCCGTGATGCGCCCTACGGTGCCGCGCCATCCCGCGTGTATCGCCGCCATCGCGCCTGACTGGGTGTCAGCAATCAAAATAGGCAAACAGTCGGCGGTTTGAATCGCCAGCAAAATGCCTTTCGCTCTGGTCGTCATGGCATCACAATCGGGCGTTTTTTCTTGCGCCTGTTTCGCCGATTCGATGGAGCACCTTTCTGTTGAATGCGTTTGTCTGGCTGTGATGAGCGGCATTCCTTCAGCGCCAATGGCTTTGAGAAAGCGTTGGCGATTTTCGACGACGTTTTCTGGCGTATCGCCTATGAATTTCGTCAGGTTGAGCGCATTCGCAGGCAAAGCGCTTACGCCGCCAAACCTTGTACTGAAAGCGTTGATGAATCCGGCTTCTTCTAAAGGCTCGCAGACGATGTAGGAAATTCGCGCCGTTGAGTTTGGCGTTTCGACTTCGCTCTCGCGCAGAGAGAAGGCTTCGTCGTTGGTTAATGAGAAATCTTCGTCATTCAACTGTTCGTTTATTTGTTCTTCACTCATCGCTCTCATCCTAACGATTCATAGTAAAACCTCGCAACATCCTCGCAGAATATTATTGCGCAAATTACATGGAATCATTGACTCTTGAAGCTCTTAATCAGCACGAGATAATAACGAATGCGGTGAGTCGATTCGTAGGCTTCTCAAAATAATTTTACTGCTTACCGCTTATTGCTTACCGCTTACTGAGCGTTGACATCTTTCAACGCGGCGGCTTACCTTATCGTTTTATCTATTCAACGTGAGAGGCAACAGATGCTGGATATAAATTTCGTTCGCAATAATTTTGAGCTCGTCAAACAAAAACTGGAATCGCGCAACTTTCCGGTTGACGCGCTCCATCGTTTCTCTGAACTCGATACGCGCCGTCGTTCACTCATTAGTTCCCGCGATGATTTGAAAGCCAAACGCAATAGCGAAAGTCAAGAAATCGGCAAGCTCATGAAAGCCGGGCAAAGAGACGATGCCGACGCGCGACGCGCCGCCGTGCGCGAAATAGGCGAACAAATCGTCGCCGCAGAAACTGACCTCGAAGTTATCGAGGAAGATTTGAAAAACTTGATGGTCAACATTCCCAATTTGCCTAACGATTCGGTTCCCGCAGGCAAGGATGAAACGGCTAACCTCGAAGTTAAAAGATGGGGTGAGCCACGAACTTTCGATTTTGAGCCGCTAGACCACGTAGATATAGGCGTTAAACTAGGGATACTCGATTTCGAGCGCGCCGCGAAAATTGCGGGTGCACGTTTTGCCATTTTGTCAGGGTTGGGCGCAAGACTGGAACGCGCCTTGATTAATTTTTGCTTAGACCTGCACACCAAGCATCACGGCTATACGGAAGTCGTTCCGCCTTACATCGTCAACGCCAATGCTCTGTTCGGCACCGGGAATTTGCCGAAGTTTGCAGACGATTTGTTCAAACTCACTGACGAACGCAATTTCTATTTGATACCGACTGCCGAAGTGCCGCTCACGAATATCTACGCCGACGAAATCCTTGACGGCGCGCAGTTGCCTATCAAGATGACTGCTTACACGCCTTGCTTTCGTTCGGAAGCGGGAAGTTATGGCAAAGACACGCGAGGCTTAATTCGGCAGCACCAGTTCAATAAAGTGGAGTTGGTGAAAATCACTAAGCCCGAAGAGTCTTACGAAGAGTTGGAGGCTCTGAAGCGCAATGCCGAAACCGTCCTTGAGGCTTTGGGGTTACCCTATCGCACGATTGTTTTATCAAGCGGCGATATGGGCTTTTCTGCGGCGAAGACTTACGACATAGAGGTGTGGTTGCCAAGTCAAAATACCTATCGCGAGATTTCGTCATGCTCGAATTGCGAATCGTTTCAAGCGCGCAGGGCGCAGATACGTTTTCGGCGAGAGCCCGGTTCAAAGCTTGAATTCGCGCACACCTTGAACGGCTCCGGATTGGCAATCGGTCGTACCTGGCTTGCGATTATTGAAAATTATCAGCAAGCAGACGGCTCTGTTATCGTGCCGGAAGCGTTGCGGCCTTATCTGGATGGGCTTGCTCTGATTCAGTGAGATTGTGGATTGAAGAAGGGAGGTTGCGGAGTGAAAGCCTTTTGCGCTTCTTGCACAGCAATATCGGAATTCAAATTAATTTCAGATGGCTCGAAGAGAAATGATTGAAAAAGTTTACGAAGATTTCCAGGTCTGAAATTGCAAATCGGCAATTCACATTTTGCAATCCGTATTGAAGAAAGCGGGCCATCATGCTTTTCGTCGGAACTCAATGTAGAGAGGGTCTTCATTAAATCCGTGCGCGAGGCGGCACCGTGTCATCATCCGCATAAAAGGTGAGGTTCTATGCGGTAAGTGGTAGATGGCACGTGCCAGCTTCTCGCGCAATTTCCCGACAAAGCATGATGGCTCCGTAAGAAAGCACCTTAACTTAGTGCCTCAAGCTTCCGCCGACAGTTAAGGCAAAGCCTGTGCCAATTCATCGAATATTGTTAAATTGCGTGCCCATAGTAGTTGTGAAATCATTCGAGTTTTTCTAATTAAGCGGATTCGTCATTTTGACGGTTTCAAATCACCGAATACTTTTTTTTGAATGATATACTGCTTCCAAAAATCAGGTCTGCTTTTTCAATAAAGCAATCCATCAGTTTGTTCTACGTCCAAAGCATTTCCTAGTGGAGTAATGCTGGGTTGTAGCTAGTGAAGCAAGAAAAGAACGCACGATGCGGGTGAAAGCATAAATGCCATTCCTGCATTAGCTATATCCTCAAAAAGTATTCGTCGAAATAATTTATTCTCCTTTGAGGAGACATGGTTTCTTTCATCTCTCATTTGATGGTTGTAATCCTTGCACACAATTTTGATTAAACTTTCTTCGAGGAAAATAATTGAGTCGAATCTTTAATATATTTTGAGGGCTTCGGTTCGTGAAGGACGCTGACGAAATTTCATTAAATTATCAGAAGTTATCCAAATCGCTTGCGTGGAAAACAAAGGTTCGGCTAAAATGCCTGTTTCCGTTTACGACCCGAAACCGGATAGCCTGGTGCTTTATCGAGTCTGTTAAACTGGTTCGGTGAAAAAGATTGGCTCTGTTATTTGAAGAGGCTGGGGTGGTCGAGTGGTTAATGGCATCGGGCTGTAAACCCGACGGGCTTAGGTCCTACGTAGGTTCGAATCCTACCCCCAGCACCAAGTTGAAAAGGTACCAGGCGGGAGTAACTCAATGGTAGAGTACTAGCCTTCCAAGCTAGCTGTTGCGGGTTCGAGTCCCGTCTCCCGCTCTTTCAGGCTGCCGCCGTAGCTCAGTGGTAGAGCGCATCCTTGGTAAGGATGAGGTCATGGGTTCGATCCCCATCGGCGGCTCCAGCATCATTACCTAACCCTGATAGCCGCCGCGCAGCAACAATATTTCGGGCTGCGAATATATAAGCAAATCAGGTGAATTAATACAAATATAGACAGCTTTGTCCCGTATAAGCGCTACTCACAAGCTGAATATTTAAGGAGATTTATGGCAAAAGAGAAATTTGATCGCAGCAAACCGCACGTCAACGTCGGCACCATCGGACACATTGACCACGGCAAAACCACCTTGACGGCAGCTATCACGAAAGTGCTCGGCAAGCACAATCCCAAAAATACCTTTCGCTCTTTCGATTCGATTGACAATGCACCCGAAGAGAAGAAACGCGGCATCACCATTGCCACGGCTCACGTCGAATACGAAACCGCCAATCGCCACTACGCCCACGTTGATTGCCCGGGGCACGCCGACTACATCAAGAACATGATCACCGGCGCTGCACAAATGGACGGCGCCATCTTAGTCGTCGCCGCAACAGACGGTCCGATGCCGCAAACCCGCGAACACATTTTGCTGGCGCGTCAGGTTGGCGTCCCCTCGATGGTCGTCTTTATGAATAAAGTTGATGCCGTAGACGATGAGGAATTGTTGGACCTGGTGGAACTCGAAGTGCGCGAATTGCTTTCGAGCTACGGTTTCCCCGGTGACGATATGCCGATTGTGCGGGGTTCGGCTTTGGGTGCCCTAAACGGCGAGGCGCAATGGGAGAAGACGGTTGAGGAGTTGATGGATGCCGTTGACAGTTACATTCCGCAACCGGAACGGGCGATGGATAAGCCGTTTTTGATGCCGGTCGAAGACGTCTTTTCGATATCGGGACGCGGCACGGTGGCGACCGGTAGAATCGAGCGCGGTCAGGTGAAGGTTGGCGAAGAAGTCGAGATCGTCGGCATCAACGACACCCGCAAGACGATTGTCACGGGAGTGGAGATGTTCAAGAAGTTGTTGGACTCAGGAATGGCTGGCGACAACGTCGGCTTGTTGCTGCGCGGCGTTGATCGCAAGGACATCGAGCGCGGTCAGGTGATCGCCAAGCCGAATTCGATCAAGCCGCACACCAAGTTCAAAGCGGAAGTCTATGTGTTGAGTAAGGAAGAGGGGGGTCGTCACACGCCATTTTTTACTGGATATCGTCCGCAGTTTTATTTCCGCACAACGGATGTGACGGGAGTGGCAAGTTTGGCGGAAGGAGTGGAGATGGTGATGCCAGGTGACAACTCGCAGCTAGAGATCGAGTTGATCGCGCCGATAGCGATGGAGAAGGGGTTGCGCTTTGCGATCCGCGAAGGTGGCAGAACGGTTGGCGCAGGCACCGTCTCAGAAATTATAGAATAGGTAATATTTGTAGAGGCGAAGCTTTGAATCATCAAGTGCTTCGCCTCTCAGTTTTGTTCAAATTGAGCACATTGTTGAGGAATTATGGCAAGAGATAACATTACACTGGTTTGTCAGGAATGCAAAAATCGCAATTACCAGACAACCAAAAATAAAAAGAAAACGCCAGACCGTCTGGAGTTCAAAAAATTCTGCAATACGTGCAGAGCGCATAAAGCACACAAAGAGACGAAGTAATTTTTCATGCAGGGGTATGGTGTTAATGGTAGCACAGCGGTCTCCAAAACCGTTTGTCCGGGTTCGAATCCTGGTACCCCTGCCATTCTGTAGTTATTCGTTACTGGCTATGCGTTTTCAGACAAGTAATTCTTAACGAATAACAAATTGCATTTTAGCTTGGTTGAGGTTAAGTAAATGAGTTTAGCAAATGAGTACACAGGAGATGACCCTAAGCCATCGCGTAGCGAATCTGCTGACGGCGGTGATGGCGGTGATGGCGTTTCCAGATTGCCGAAGCCATCTTCCTTCTTTGGTCGTCTCGGACAGTTCTATCATGATGTCAAGCTTGAAATGCGTAAGACCTCTTGGCCGACGCGCAACGAGGTTTGGAATACAACGGTTGTCGTGTTGATCGCCGTCATCTTTTTTGGCTATTATTTGTGGGGAGTAGATTGGCTCGTCACCAAAGGTTTCGAACAATTGGAAAAGGTTTTCAAGTAGGCTGATTATGGGAGAAAAAAAGTGGTTCATCATTCATACCTATTCCGGTTATGAAAAAAAAGTGCGCGAGTCTTTGATTTCTCGCGTTCAGGCCTACGATATGCAGAGCCAGATTCCGCAAGTTCTCGTACCGACGGAAACGGTTGTTGAGATGCGCGGCTCGAAACGTGTAGAGACTTCGCGAATGTTCTTTCCCGGCTATGTGTTGGTTGAAATTGAGACCGACGAAAAGGGCGAAGTCACCGAAAAAGTTTGGCACATTATCAAATCAACTCCGAAAGTAACAGGATTCGTAGGGGGACAAAAGCCCACGCCGCTTACTCCTGAAGAGGTTGATCAGATCGTTCACCACGTTACCGAAGCGGCTGAAAAACCGAAACCGAAGCATACCTTCGGGCACGGAGAGCAAGTGCGAATTCTTGCCGGTCCGTTCAGCGGTTTTACTGGTTCAGTTGAAGAGATTAACGCTGATAAAGGCGTACTGAAAGTTATGGTAACAATTTTCGGACGTTCGACTCCTGTTGAGTTGAACTTCCTGGATGTCGAAAAACTGACGTTTTCTGACGACGAATAGATTTTAAAACGATGAATTATGAACGATGAATGATGAACTGGTTTTCATACTTCATACTTCATACTTCATACTTCATACTTAAAAAGGAAGGGGAGAGTTACGATTTGTTCATCAAATCGGCTCGCAAGATACCCAATTATGGCAAAGAAAATAACAGGATACATAAAACTGCAAGTTCCAGCCGGAAAAGCGAATCCGGCACCACCCATCGGACCGGCTCTGGGCCAACACGGCGTAAACATTATGGAGTTTTGCAAAGCCTTCAACGCGAAGACTGCAACCATGGGCGATTTGAAAATCCCTGTGGTAATCACAGTCTTTGCAGATCGCTCGTTCACCTTCATAACCAAAACGCCGCCCGCAACTGATTTAATCAAGAAGGCAATAGGTCTTGATAAAGGTTCAGCCAAACCCAACCGCGAAAAGGTTGGCAAAATCTCGCGCAAACAGCTTGAAGAGATTGCTCGCACAAAGATGCCTGATTTGAACACTACTTCTATCGAAGCAGCAACGCGAACAATTGAAGGTTCAGCCAAAAACATGGGGCTGGAGATTACCGACTAATCTCTTAACCTAGCGAGTGCGAATTCGTTACTCAACAAACAACGATTGCGTCGAAACCTCGAAACGGGCTACCTTAGCCTTTTTCGAGGTTTCGACGAAGAGTGAATCTCAAGCAGCCAAAGGGAGTGGCTTTGCCCGAACCGGCAAGTCACGCTAATTACCTAGGAGGAATAAATATGGCAGGTAAGAAATACAGAGCGGCAGCCGAGCAGGTTGACCGCGACAAATTCTACTCAGTTGAAGAAGCTGTCGAACTGGCAAAGAAAATCGCTTACGCGAAATTCGACGAGACAGTAGAAGTGGATATGTGGCTTGGCGTTGACCCTCGTAAAGCAGACCAGATGGTGCGCGGCACTGTGGTATTGCCAAACGGTCTGGGTCGAACTAAGCGCGTCGTCGTGATTGCATCCCCTGAGAAGTTTGCCGAAGCGAATGATGCGGGCGCAGATGAAGTGGGGGGCGATGACATCGTTGCAAAGATCAAAGGCGGCTGGCTCGATTTCGACGCCTTGATTGCCACACCCGATATGATGCGTGCGGTTGGACAACTCGGCAAAATCTTAGGACCGCGCGGCTTGATGCCCAATCCGAAGACCGGCACCGTCACCAATGATGTAGGGCGCGCAGTTTCGGAAACCAAAGCCGGTAAAATTGAGTTCCGTGTTGATAAGACAGGTGTCGTTCATGCACCCGTTGGCAAAGTCAGTTTTGACCAGGACAAGCTTGTAGAAAACGCGAATGCTTTGATTGATGCGATTATCCGTTCAAAGCCGCAAACTTCAAAAGGCAAATACGTCAAAAACGCTACGATGTCTTCGACCATGGGACCGGGCATCAGGCTGAACACAAACGAGTTTTAGTTAGGTTTTAGGTGCTGGGAGTTAGGTGTTAGAAAACCATTGAGTCTTACCTAAAACCTAATACCTAATACCTGACACCTAACTCCGAAGGAGTGAAATCGTGAAAACAAGGTTACAAAAAGAACAAGACATCGCAAGTTTGAATAAAGATTTTCAGGAATCGCCGCACGCGCTGCTGGTGGGATTTCAAGGCATCACGGTTGGCGATGACGAGAGGTTGCGTCGCGAATTGCGCGCCGCCAATCTCAAGTACCGTGTCGTGAAAAACACGCTGGCGATTCGCGCTTCCGAAGGCACGCCTTTAGAGCAGGTCAAAGAAAGCTTCAAAGGCGCAACCGCAGTCGCGCTATCAACAAATGACCCTGTGACGTTGGCGAAATTAATGACGAAATGGGCAAAAGAGAAACCGCTCTTTTCGTTCAAAGCCGCAATCGTTGAAGGCAAGGCGATTGATGTCAAAAACATCGAAGAACTCTCCAATATGCCTTCAAAGGAAGAGTTGATTTCAAAGATCATGTACGTCATCAACAGCGGCGCGCAGCGTTTGGCGGTTTGCACGGCAGGCGTGGCTCGCAACCTGACGATCGTTGTTGATCAAATTCGCGCTCAAAAAGAAGAAAGCGCCACACCAATTGCGGATGTTGGAGTGCCGGTTTTAGATGAACATCAGGTCTAAAATAAGCATCCAAAATCTAAAACTTAAAGTTGAGCAGGGTTTGTGGAAACCCGCGCTTGATTTATCGCACGAAAAGAACTGCCTTGTCAGTGAGGCGGTTGGGTGGGACGGCTAAGCTTGTTGATGCGACAGCGAAGCAGTCATTCACTAGAAGCAACTGCGCAGAGAAACCAATTGATTCCCTGCCAGAGCTTCATAGAATTAGAAAGAAATATTCGAGGGAGATGAATTAAAATGTCAGAAAAACTAGAAGGTATTGTTGATCAAATTAAAGATCTCACGCTACTTGAAGCATCTGAGTTGGTGAAGATGATGGAAAGCACATTCGGCGTCTCGGCAGCAGCGGCGTCAGCAGCAGCACCGGCGGCGGCAGCAGCAGTAGTTGCGCCAGTTGAAGAAAAAGACGAATTTGACGTCGTGCTTGCTGGCTTTGCGGATCCTACAAAGAAGATCGGCATCATTAAAGTGGTTCGCGAAATCACTGCGCTTGGTCTCAAGGAAGCCAAAGACCTTGTCGAAGCGGCTCCGAAAGCCGTCAAAGAAGGGGTTAACAAGGATGAGGCTGAAGCTCTCAAGAAGAAACTCACAGACGCTGGCGCCACTGTCGAACTCAAGTAGTATCGCGTATGTTATCGGGTGAGAGGCACGAAAAATCTCGTCTGTCACCTTGGCGCTTAATGTTTGCTTGACCACCCTCTAACTTCTGTGTAACATTAGCGTTTATAGAAATTATTGGGACGGCGAAATTAGTAAAATTAAACTTGCGCTTAAAAATCACGCGAAGATCGCGGTTGGATGAGGTGTATCCAACCGCGCTTCGCGTTTGTCTGTCTATTCGATTATTAGGCTAAATGGTTGTCAAAGCAAATCTAAGTCTTACGATTACTGTAGGGTGCTTGGTCTGCGCCCGTTAGGAGAGATATGTCAGCACAAAAAAAGAAAAGCACCGCCATGATCCGCGAACGATACGATTTTTCCAGAATTAAAACAGCGATTAGAATCCCGAATCTTATAGAGGTTCAGCGACAATCTTATAATCGCTTTCTTCAAATGGACTTGCTGCCTGCCGAACGCGAGAACGCAGGATTGCAAGCCGTCTTTCGATCGGTTTTCCCCATAGAGGATTTCCGCAAAACCTCAGAATTAGAATTCGCCGAATATTCAATAGGCAACTGGCAGTGTAAGTGCGGTCAGTTGGAGGGGCTCTATCATCTGCGCACCAACTGCCGATCTTGCGGCAACATTCTGCGCGTCAACCCTTATGCCGCAGAAGATTTGAACTGCTCGCAATGCGGCGTATTGAATACCGTTTCGCCTGTGTTATGCGACAACTGCGGCGAGCCTGTTAATCTTCAACATAAGCATTCAGAAAAAGAGTGTCAGGAAAAATCTATGACCTACGCTGTGCCGTTGAAGGTCAAGATTCGCCTGACCGTTTGGGACACAGACGAAGACACTGGGCAAAAATCTATACGCGACATTAAGGAAGAAGAGGTCTTCTTTGGCGAAATCCCATTGATGACTGACAACGGTACTTTCATCATCAATGGCACAGAGCGCGTCATCGTCAGTCAATTGCACCGCTCGCCCGGCATCTTCTTCGAGAAATCTAACAACTACTCGGATTTCCTTGCCAAAATCATTCCCTATCGCGGTTC
>JANMSG010001008.1:0-2905 GCA_031389065.1 Acidobacteriota bacterium
CCCCACTCCCCCACTCCCCACCTCCCCTCTTCGGGTAAAGAGCTATGAGCACTTCAGAAAATTCCTACATCGGGCTAGACGTTGGGCGAACGATTCGCGGCGCCCTGGTTAGCAAAGATGGCTTGATTATCAAACAGCAGAAAGTCGTAGCCGAAGTCAGCGACCCGCGCATTTTCATTTCGCAACTCGTCGAAATGATTAATCAACTGCGTTTGTCCGAAGAGGCGCAAGGCCGCGCTGCGTCAGTTGGCATCGGGTGGGCAGGATTGGTGAATCAAAATACCCAACGTATAGAAGTCACGCCGAATATTGTTGATATTTCGGCATTCGATTTGCACCACGAGATTGAGCAGGCGACCAGCTTACCCGTCGTCTTTGACAATGACGCGAATGTAGCCGCGTATGGCGAATGGCGTTGCGGGGCAGCTCTTGGTTTCGATAGTGTTTTCTACATCACCATCGGAACGGGCATCGGTTCAGGCTTGATTTTAAGCGGACAGTTGCAGAGAGGCAGTCGCGGATTTGCGGGCGAATTCGGACATTTCAAAATCGGGCTCGACGGTTTGGAATGCGCCTGTGGTAGCACAGGTTGTCTGGAGACGCTTGCTTCGGGACCCAACATCGTGCGCCGCGTGCGCGAACAACTTTTCAGCGATCCTTCATTTTCGGTTTCCAGGCTGGCGCAAGATATGGAAGGCATATTGACTTGTGAGCGCGTCTTTCAAGCCGCCAGGGAGAGAGATCAACTGGCGATTGTGGTATTGAAAGAGACCGCCAAAGTTTTAGGCGCAGCGATTGCGAGCGTCATCAATTTACTGAATGTTGAAGTGGTTGTGATGGGCGGCGGCGTGATGGCGGCGGGCGATTTGATACTCAGATACATCCGAAAAGAGGTGCAGAAAGAGGCGATCGCGCCCGCCGAGCAATGTTGCAACCTCGTTCCTGCAAAGCTCGGTCAAGACGCAGGCATTATAGGAGCCGCGCTGCTCGCCCGCGATGTTTTGCAAGAGTACGAGTAGAGCATTTGCCTTTCAAGAAAGCCCCGTAAGATTTTAAGCCGCCCATGCTGTTTTTACGCAGATGCTCTTTTAAAAACCAACTTCACCACATCAACGCCGCGCGGACTGCTGAAAGTATTGGTGATCGTTAATGTCTTGCCATCAGAAGAAAGCTCGCGTTTTTCTATGGCTTCCAGATGTACCGATTGTCCGTTAAACGACATAGATGACGACGAACGCGAGGTGAGTTTTGCGCCTTCCCATTTCGTTTTTGAGCCCATCTGTTCATTCGTGAGTAAGTTTGGATTGGTTTCGCCGCGTCCGTCTGTGAAGTAAACCAGATTATGATTGCGCGACTGCCCGTTCATACTCGCCTGACGAGTGATCTTCAATTCAGGTTCACGGTATGAAAGCTTCAACGTCATCTTCGCGTTACTAAATTGCGAACTCGCCAGTCTGCCAAAATTACTCCTTGAAATATCCAACATCCAATTGCCGCTCATATTCGGTTTGGCTTGCGTTGCGTTGGTGGCTCCGATATTTTCGACAATGCCAAGAATCACGCAGCTCAGCAAAAATAAGATAGCTATTCGTTTCATGCTGATTATCTTCCTGCCGACTTAAACGTGCAGTCAAGCAGGCAAGGTTATTCCGCTTTTGAAAATTTATTGAGCAAGCATTCGTTACCTGATGAAAAAATTCGTTTTCGGTTTCAGTCATTCATCTCAATCGGCTTGCGAACGATTGAGTGATTTATCCAATTGCCTCTTATACTTCGTGCTTTTTACGTCATGGTTTCCGCTTCTGTCAGCTTGCGGGGAAAGAGCAGAGACAGAATTATTGATGCGGCGATCACAGCGGTGATAATGCCTAGTGAAAGGACAATCGGGAATTTGCCGTCAAACAAATTGTTCAACCAGACCATCTTCAAACCTACGAAGATCAGCACTACGGCAAGCCCGTATTTCAGCATATAGAATTTATCCACTGCTCCGGCAAGCATAAAGTACATGGCTCTGAGTCCGAGTATCGCAAAGATGTTCGAGGTGAAAACAATCATCGGCTCTTTGGTCACGGCAAAGATTGCCGGCACCGAATCCACAGCGAAAATGACGTCGGTCAATTCTAAAAACAACAGCGCGATGAAGAGCGGCGTGGCATGAAAGACTTTATTGATACGCACGAAAAATCTTTTGCCGTGCATCTCGGAAACCACAGGCACAAACCTCTTAAACAGACGTATCAATAAATTTTTTTCAGGGTCGATCTCTTTTTCAGAGGTAAACATCATCTTTACGCCGGTGAGTATCAGGAACGCCCCGAACACCAGAATCACCCAATGATATTGCATCAAGACAGAACCCATCGCTATAAAGATGGCTCGAAAAATAAATGCACCGATGATGCCGTAAAACAAGACGCGATGCTGATAAATTGCCGGCACCGCAAAATAGCTGAAGATCACTACGAAGATGAAAATATTATCCACGGAGAGCGACTTTTCAATGATGTAGCCGGTTAGAAATTCTAGCGACACCTGACTTGCGGCAGCCGATGGGTCAAATCCCTGTATTGCCAAAAGTCTGCTGTCCTGAGGGAATTTCCAAACCGCATACTGATACAAAACAAAGTTGAAGCCGAGAGCAAGGGTTATCCAAATGACGCTCCAGATGCTCGCCTCTTTAAAAGAGACGGCGTGCGATTTGCGATGAAAAACGCCAAGGTCAAGAACCAAGAGCATAATCACAAACCCTGCGAAACCTGCGTAAAACCACCAATATTCTGCAAACGGAAAAAGAATTGTATCCATTACGAAGCGCCTTTATCTAATCATTCCCTACTACTCGGATTCAAGAATATTATTAATTTTGTTTGACCGACCACCGTAAAGTTCTTGCGCTCTGCGT
>JANMSG010001090.1:0-3512 GCA_031389065.1 Acidobacteriota bacterium
GGCGCGAGCCGATTTGTTCTTCGTCATCGGCACATCGGCAGTCGTCTATCCGGCAGCCTCTTTGCCAATCGTCGCCAAGCAATCGGGCGCCAAAGTGATTGAAATAAATCCCGAAGAGACAGACATCTCTTTTATGGTTGACGTGACACTGCTCGGCAAAGCCGGAGACATCTTGCCGCAATTCATCAAGGAGCGTGGTTGATGCGTGCCATCTATTTCGATTGTTTCGCAGGAATCAGCGGCGATATGACGGTCGGCGCGCTGCTTGATTCAGGTGTTGATTTCAATGAGTTGAAAAATCAATTGTCGTCGCTTGCCTTGAGCAGTTATGAACTCGGCGTTGAAAAAGTGAAGCGCAGCGGCATCGCCGCTACAAAATTTACTGTCATAGTTGATGAAGCAAAACAACCTGCGCGGACGCTTGCCGTGATCAACGAAATTATTACGAACTCGCAATTGAGCGAATCTGTGAAAGCGCGTTCGATGAAGGTCTTTGAAAAATTAGCTGAAGCCGAAGCTCACGTTCATGGCACGACGGTTGACCAAATTCATTTTCACGAAGTCGGCGCGGTTGATTCGATACTTGATATTGTCGGCGCAATGGTTGGATTTGAAATGTTGGGCGTTGAAAAATTTTGCTCTTCGGCGCTCAGAGTCGGCTTCGGTTCCATCAAAGTTGCACACGGATTGATGCCTGTGCCAGCGCCCGGAACTGCCGAGATATTGAAGGGTTTGCCAATTTACGCCGGAGAAATCGAAGGCGAATTTGTCACGCCGACGGGCGCGGCAATGGTTACTGCTTTGTGTGAAAGTTTCGGCGCAATGCCCGCGATGCAGATTGAACGAATCGGTTATGGCGCGGGAACTCGCGATCCGAAAGACTTTCCGAATGCGCTGAGAATCGTGCTTGGCGAAGTCGAAGAGGTTGCGCAACCCAATGAAGAAGCGCAAACCATACTGGTTGTCGAAACCAACATTGATGATATGAATCCGCAGGCTTACGGCTATGTGATGGACAAAGCGTTTGCGCTCGGCGCGTTGGATGTTTTCGTCACGCCGATTCAGATGAAGAAAGATCGCCCTGCGGTCATGCTCACGGTGCTTTGTGAGCGGAAAGATTTTGACGGGCTGATCGCCTTGATTTTGCGCGAAACCACAACGCTTGGCGTTCGTTACTACGAAGCGAAACGGCGGACGCTTGAGCGTGTCATTGAAGTAGTCGAAACCGAATACGGACAAATTTGCGTCAAGGTGGCGCGTGATGGCAAGCGCACGCTACACTTTCAACCGGAGTTTGAAGATTGCGTAGCAATTGCCCGAAAAACGGGCATTTCGTTGATCGAAGTGCAATCGGCTGCAAACGCAGCGTATCGTGAAAAGCATAGAAAGAGGTAGCCCGCAGTTGGCCTGGGCGCTTGATGGGAATGAATGGCAAAATCGAAAAAAAATAAAAAAGCAGACAAGAAAGAATCACTTGTTGATTTGGAAAAAATTGAAGCGGGCGTTCGTTTGATACTCGAAGGCATCGGCGAAAATCCCGACCGTCCGGGCTTGCAGGGCACGCCGCGTCGCGTCGCCAAGATGTACGATGAAATCTGCGCCGGCTTGCACACGGACGCGCGCACCTTTCTGCATGTCATCCCCGCAGAGACTCACGAGGAGATGGTTATCGTCAAAGGTATCCCAATCTACTCCTTGTGCGTTCCCTCAAAACAACTGATCAATGCGGTGGATGGGGCGAAACAGGCTGCCACTGTACAGGTAGGTGATAAGCTCTGGACGCTGAATGATGGGCGTGTGGTTGAAACAGAAGTGATTTCCATAGCTTCGCGCAAAACACGCGAGCTGGTAGAAGTAACTACAAGTGAAGGAAAATATTTTGTCACGCCGGAGCATCCATTTGCCACGCCCGATGGATGGGTAGAAGCTGCTGATTTAGAAGGGAAGGAAATCGAATGGACATTTCCAAGAAGTTTGTGCCGCAATCGTTATGAGCCGCAAATGGGCTACTCGTTAGGATATGCTATTGGAGCAATGTTTTCTGATGGCACAACAAGCGCCCGTTATATTTCCTTGGTTGTCAACGAATTTGATTTCGCCGCCAGATTCGCTAAAGCGTTGAGAGAAGCTTTTGATATCGAAGCTAATATTGAATCGGTGGAGAGACCCTCAGGGTTTACTCACCAACAGGTTAAAGGCTTTCGCGTTCGCGTTGTGTCGTCTTATTTAGCAGACCTGTTTCGTATGTGGGCGGGCGGTGATGCACATCATATGCGCCAGAAGTTCCCGCGAGTGGTACTGAACTCTTTTGAATGCACACAAGGGTTTATTGACGGTTATGTTGATGGCGATGGCTTTCGTATGAAAAATAATAGGGGCTCAATGATCATTAGTGGGAATGTGGATTTTCTTACAGAAATGGCTCAGGTCATAGATGCCAGTTTCACCCCTAATAGAAAAACCGCTTCACACCTTTATGTATCTGACCGTTGGAATCAGGCGGGATGGTATGGCAAGCATGGTTTCATTCAGGAATCCCATCGCACTTCACTAATCGAATCAAAGTATGTCAAAGTGCTTTCAGTGAAGAAAGTAATTGCTGATGGCAGAAAGCCATTTACAGTTTTTAGCTTCACCTGTGACCCATATCCAACTTTTTTGATCAGCGGACACCTGTCCCACAATTGTGAACATCATTTGCTGCCGTTCAAAGGAGTCGCGCATATCGCCTACATTCCGAAGGACGGGCGCATCGTTGGCTTGTCAAAACTGGCGCGCATTGCCGATATGATGGCGAGAAAGCCGCAGATTCAAGAGCGCCTGACGACAGAGATTGCCGATTTGTTGTTCGATGAATTGCGCGCTACGGGTGTGATGGTTGTCATCGAAGCAGAGCATATGTGTATGGAGATGCGCGGCATCAAAAAGCCCGGCTCAAAAACCATAACGAGTGCCTTGCGCGGCGGATTTTTGAAAGACCCGCGCACCCGCGCAGAGGCTATGGCGTTGATACGCAATGGAGATTGATTTTTTAGTGCTGAGGACTGAGGACTGAGGACTGAGTAGATATTGCAAGAATGAAGTGTAAACGATGAAGGGTGAGCAAGAGATTGCAAAAATTAATTCATCATTATCATTGCGCGTTCACACTTTAAAAACACTCAGTCCTCAGTCCTCAGTCCTCAGTCCTCAGGTTTATTTATGAAGAACACTTTTTATGTTACGACACCGATTTATTATGTGAATGCGGAGCCGCATATAGGACACGCTTACACGACGATTGTCGCCGATGCGCTGACGAAGTTCAAAAGACAACGCGGCATTGATTCGTTTTTTTTAACAGGAACCGATGAACATGGTATTAACATTGAGCGCAAAGCTGAAGAGCGCGGCATCCCTGTTACACAGCACGTTGATGAAATCGTTGATAAATTCAAAGCCGCTTTTTCGAAATTGAACATAGGCTATGACCGCTGGATTCGCACCACCGATCCAGCACACGAAGCGGCAGT
>JANMSG010001122.1:0-15103 GCA_031389065.1 Acidobacteriota bacterium
AACTGGTCATCATTTCGCGGCAATCACGCAAACGGCAGGGCTGAAGGGCAAAACCTTCCAGATAGCTGGAACGGCGAAAAGGGCGCGAATATCAAATGGAAAACCAGAATTCCGGGACTGGCGCATTCAAGCCCTGTGGTCTGGGGCGATAAACTTTTTGTCACAACCGCCATCAGTAGTCTCGGCGATGGAAGTTTCAAGCACGGGCTTTATGGCGCTGGCGATGCTGATGCTGACCGCTCGATTCATAAGTGGAAGCTGTATGCGCTCGATAAAAAGAGCGGCAAAATCATCTGGGAAAAGATTGCTGTTGAAGGCGTGCCGCGAGAAAAACGTCACATAAAATCCACCTACGCCAATGCAACTCCGGCAACCGATGGGCGTTATGTTATCGCATTCTTTGCTTCGCAAGGGCTCTACGCTTTTGATATGAAGGGTCGCGCCGTTTGGAAAAAAGATTTAGGCGTCCTCGATGCTGGCGCTTATGACGTGCCGAGTTATGAATGGGGCAATGCAAGTTCGCCAATCATATATAAAGATTTGGTTATCGTGCAATGCGACACCCAAAAAGAGGATTTCCTGCTTGCTCTTGACATCAAAACAGGCAAAGAGGTCTGGCGCACATCGCGTGAAGAATTGCCGTCGTGGGGAACGCCAAATGTTTATGCGGGCAAGGCAAGAACAGAACTTGTCACCAACGCATCAAACTTCATAAAAGGTTATGACCCTGCGACTGGCAAAGAGTTGTGGCGCTTGGGAGGTAGTTCAAAAATCACCGCGCCGACACCAGTTTTTTCAGATGATTTGATTGTCATTGCCAGTGGTCGTCGCCCCGAAGCGCCCATCTTCGTCATACGCTCCGGCGCAATGGGCGACATCACCTTAGACAAAGGACAAACTTCAAATAAGAGTGTCGCCTGGAGTAAAACGGCTCGCGGTTCCTATATGCCGACGCCATTAATTTATGGCGAATATCTTTACGTGCTCGCCAATCAAGGGGTTTTCGATTGCTACAATTTGAAAACTGGTGAAGAGATCTATCGCGAGCGACTGCCGCATCAAGGCGGCGGGTTCAGTGCTTCGCCTATTGCAGCCGACGGTAAAATATATCTGCCTGCCGAAGACGGCGACATCTTCGTTGTCAAAGCCGGACCAAAGTTTGAAATATTGGCGACCAATCCAATGAGCGAATTGTTGATGGCGACTCCGGCAATCTCATCAGGCATGATGTTCGTTCGCACTCAACACCATGTTTTTGCCATCGGCAAGTAAGAGATAAAATGTTTTGTATAACAACGCGACTCGCTTAGAAGTGAACTTTGAATCGCAAGTCTTGTACCGAGAGACTCTTCTAAACGCAGTTCGATGCTTTCTTTTTGCTCTTGCCCTTGCGTGAAATATAGCGACAGCTTAATCTATTTTTAATATGAGTACACAGCTTTCTGAAATTTTACAGCTATCGATTGCCGAGCGAATTCAGCTTGTCGAAGATATTTGGGACAGCATCGCTACTGTTCCCGATGCCGTATCGCTGACTGACGATCAAAAGGCGGAACTTGACCGACGCTTAGAATCATATCGAGCCAATCCGAACGAGGGCATTTCTTGGAGTGAGTTGAAAGAAAAACTGCGGCAACGGGTATGACGAGAAACATTATTGTTCGTCCCGAAGCCGAAGCCGAAGTTCAAGCCGCTTTTGATTGGTACGAGGAGCAAAGCGAAGGCTTGGGATTTGAGTTTTTGCGAACGCTAGACGCTTGCTTATCTGGCGTGACACGCAATCCATTTGCTTATACAGTTGTTCACATCCCAAACATCAGACGCGCTTTGGTGCGACGGTTTCCATACGCTCTTTTTTATCTGGTTGACGAGGAAGCAATCGTGATTATCGCGGTTTTCAATGTTAAGCGACGTCCGATTGACTGGTTAAAGCGTGTGTAAAATAACGCCGCATCGTACAAGTCATTGGACGCGAGGCGGCGGCTTCAGTGCTTCGCCCGTTGCTGCCGACGGTAAGATTTATCTGCCTGCCGAAGACGGCGACATCTTCGTTGTCAAAGCCGGACCAAAGTTTGAAATATTGGCGACCAATCCAATGAGCGAATTATTAATGGCGACTCCGGCAATCTCATCAGGCATGATGTTTGTGCGCACACAACATCACATCTTTGCCATAAGTAAGTAAAAACTGAATAGGACTTCGCGGGCAGGGTACCGTAGGTTGTCTAACCTGCGGTTGATTTGGTCAACGCAGCTTTTTGGGGGACTCCAAATGGCTTGCGAACCAAGACGCAGCAGACTAGACAGTCTACTGTACATTTTTTTGCATGAGTCCTGCTGAAGTGTTTTGCAAAACAATGCCAATGGTTTAGAAGTGAGCATTTATCCCAAGTCTCGCACCCTGAGACACATCTAAATGGCGGTAGGCGCTCGCGTGTAGGTAGCTAATATGACTATTCAAGACCCACAGAAAGAAGATGAACTTCGATCAGCAGTATTCAGAGCCGATGTTGAATCAGTGAAGGGCCTACTTGTCGCTGGACTCGAACCGAATGCTCACGATCAAGAAGGCAATACTCCACTAATTGAGGCTACACAAGCACCATGCCTCGAAATAGTTAGGCTCTTGCTTGATGCGGGTGCAGATATAGAAGGAGGAGATCACGAAAGCTCAACTCCGTTGATGTGGGCGATCAGGAGCACGCTTGACGAGAACTACGATCAAGCAGTGGCTGTGGTAAAGTTGCTGATTGAGCGGGGAGCAGATGTAAACGCCAGGACTGATTCTGGAGCACCTCCTTTGATCTATGCAGTAATTCAAGATGAGCCAGAGGTGGTAAGAATGCTTCTCGATGCAGGCGCTGATCCTAATGTGGTGACAAATGCGGGCTGGACGGCATTGGATTACGCGAATGAGTATGGATTGATAAGTTGTGAGACTAAAGCTCTGCTTCTAGCAGCAGGCGCAGTTGCCAAACGCGAGAGTCCCTGCGGGCCAAGCCTATAACTTTCGTATCGATTTCGCCAAATTGCTCACCGATTCGTAAATCGTTTTGTCGTCGGCGCGTGGCAGATAGCAATAATTCGCGCCAATAGTTTCAGCTAAATCTCGCGCCTCGCCGCCGCTTACAAATTTCGGTTTTGTATCAATGACAACCGATGCTATGCCTGCAAGCTGCAAAGCCGCGCCGAGTTGCCATAGTTCTTCTTTAATTGCTGGGCCTCTCGCGTAATGTTCTGAATTTTCTTCGACGTGAAACCCGACGTTGGCTCTGCCGTCAGTGAACATTACTAACATCGATTGAGATATTTCTTGCGAACGGGCGAGTTTAGAAACACTCAAAGCCTGAATCAACGCCGCAGCCACAGGTGTTGCGCCGCCCGTGGGTATTGCATCAACCGCACGCTTTGCTAGTTCGACGCTGCGTGTGGGCTGCAATAACACATCTGCCGCGTCGTTGCGAAAACTGATGAGCGCAACCTTGTCGCGATGAATGTATGCCTCTTGCAGGAGGCGTGTCATCGCGCCTTTGGCTTGCGCCATACGGTTCAAAGCCATGCTGCCGCTTGCGTCAACCGCGAAGATAAAGAGCATCCCTGATTTCTTTTTGAACCTTTTATAACGTAAATCATCCGAAGTTATTTTCACGGCTTGACCAGAAGAATTTTCTTTAGATTTACGAGAAAGTTGAAAAGGCGCAGCGGCGCGCAGCGTAGCGGCAACGGCAATCTGGTTCTGATTATTTTTGTTGGCGGAGTTGCGAATGTAGCGCCCTCGGCTGGCGCCGGAAATTTCCGAGCGTTTGCCTGAGGAAGAAGGCCTCGAAGATTTAAGATTCGAGAGTTGTGCTTGAATCGCATCCTTTGGCAATTGAGCGTCCATCGCTGTGACTATTAAATCTTCAATAGAGCTTATGTCATTTTTTTGCTGTTGATGGTTGTCTTTCTCGTTGCTATCAAAATCAGGTTTGTTATCTTCAGGATGTTCTTCTCGATTGTCGCGATCTTGATTTGGTTCTTGATTGTGGTTCTGTGGCTCAGGCGATTGCTCTTCGCCCTCTTTTTCTTCTTTATCTTGCTCTTGATTTGAATGTGGTTCAACTTCGTCGCGGCTAGGAATTTTGGTTGCGCGAGGCAGTAAAACAAGTTGAATCGCCGTGATGATGTCGGCTTCGCTCACCGTGTCGCGCTTTGCAAGAGCCGCGCTTGCCTTTGCGACACGCGAGGCAAAAATATCTGCGCTGTTGCCTTCAACCCCCAGGCTCATCGCTACGGAAGAGAGGCTTCGCAAAGCTTCAATTGAAATGTTCACACGCGACAATCGCGCTTTTGCCTTTTTAATATTTTCTTTAATCGCCAGGGTTTCTTCATCATACCTAATCATGAAATCTTGAGGCTTCTCTTGATATTCGACAACGCGACTGACAATCTCTGCGCGTTCGTCAATCGAGTTCAGGCTTTCGCTTTCGACAATCAAGGCGACCCGCTGGCGCAGCAATGAATTGACGTTTCCAGCTTCGGAGTTATAAACACCCAGCAACACGAAATCGGCTCCTGTAGCCACACTCAAGCCATCGCGCTCAATATGCAAAGTCTTTGAATCGAGCGCGGCGGCTATGTGGTCAGTGATGTTTGCGTCGAGTAAATTGATGTCGTCAACGAAAAGAACACCGCTATGAGCCTGCGCGAGCAAACCTTTCGCATAGTGTCTTTTGCCTGAAAGCAAAGCGCGTTCAAAATCTAAACCACCCAGCAGTCGGTCAACGGTTACGCCAAGCGGCAATTCAACGAAAGGTGGTTTTGAATCGTTGTCATCATTTTGATTTTGAAAGATTGATTGAGCGGCACGAGCCAGCGCACTCTTAGCCGTACCATGCGATGAAGAAAGCAAAACGCCTCTGAGATTTTTATCAACGGCAAGAAGCATCAACGCAAGTTTTGCCGTTGAATTTCCGACTACCGCTGCAAAAGGGAATGACTTTGAGTTTGCAGATGATAAAGATTTGCAAGGTTGCAAGATTAGACTCCAGACTCCAGACTTCAGACTCTAGACTTTTTTTCAACCCAAACCTTTGAGTGGTTGTCCAAAAGTAAATTCTATTTGGTGTCCGTCCGGGTCTTTGATGATTGTAAAATAACCAACGCTGCCGCCTATGAAGGTAAGTGGTTCAACAAGTATGTCAAGTCTTTCGGCTTCTTCGGCAATCGCTTGAACTTGCGCTTTGGAATCGCATTGAAACCCCAAGTGCTCTAGGCGGCTGGTAACTTTTCCTTTGGTTAAAACCAACACGAACGTGGCATCTTCACCGTCCGCGGGTTCGGGTCCTAACCAGATTGTTGAGCCGCCCTCTTTGCGTCGGTCTTTTAACAGCTTGAGATTGCAAACCGATGTGTAAAATTCAATCGAGCGTTCCAGGTCACTGACGGTCGCTGTGATATGTGTCCATCGAATTGCCATAACCTCTCCTCCCAACCAGGGAAAAGCCAAAGGGGAAAATGAAAATCTACATCTGCCTTTTTATCTTTGCCTTATTCAAGTCGATTCTTCGTCAAAAGCGTAAAAGTCTGTTGATAAATAGCGTTCGCCCAAATCGGGAAACAGAGTCACAACGCGCTTACCTGCACCCAACTCTTTGGCGACGAGCAGGGCAGCCCAACAAATCGCCCCTGAAGAGATGCCGCATAAAATGCCTTCCTCGCGAGCCAGGCGGCGTGCCGCCTGCTTTGCCTCTTCGTATTCGACAGGAATGATGCGGTCAAGGATTTCCGTGTTCAACACGCGCGGAACAAACCCCGCCCCGATGCCTTGAATCAGATGCGGAGCGGCAAGCCCCCCTGACAAAACGGGCGAGTCCTTTGGCTCAACCGCTACGAGCATCACGTTACGGAGTCGCTCTTTGAGAATTTCGCCAACCCCTGTGATGGTTCCACCTGTGCCTACGCCGGCAACGAAGGCGTCGAGCCTCCCGCTAGTGTCTTCGATGATTTCGTGCGCCGTTGTGGAGCGATGTATCGCCGGGTTTGATTCGTTGGTAAATTGCATAGGCATATAACTGTCTGGCAAGTCATTCAAAAGCTCCTCAGCTCTGTCAATCGCTCCTTGCATACCTTCCGCGTCAGGCGTCAGCATCACCTCTGCGCCAAGCGCTCGCAAAACACGTATGCGCTCGACGCTCATGGAATCGGGCAGGGTCAAAATCAAACGATAGCCTTTGGCTGCGGCTGTCATGGCAAGACCGATTCCAGTGTTGCCAGACGTTGGTTCAACGATAGTGGTTTTGCCGGGAGTGATTTTCCCTTCGCGCTCTGCCGCCTCAATCATCGCGGCGGCGATGCGGTCTTTGACGCTTCGCATAGGGTTAAACGATTCGAGTTTGACCAAAACTTCTGCGGAGTTTTCATCCGGCAAACGATTGAGACGAACTAAAGGGGTGTGACCGATAGTTTCCAGAATGTTTTGACAAATCTTCGGTCTCTGTGACATCGAAAAATTCCTCCAAATTGCGTAGTGAAGAATAACGGAGATGAAAATCAAAAGGCAAAAGTAAAAAGACAAATGGTAAAAGTTAAAATATGCACCCAAGCAAAAGTTTTTATATAGAGCAACAAAGTAAAGCTCGCGGCTCTACTGACTTTCCCTTTTACTTTTTCACGAATGCCTTCTCAAGACGCCTTTGCCCTCCCTGTTCGTCTTGTTATCATCAATCATTATTTCCAAATAGAAACGGAGCGCATAAGTTCATGCTAAAAGATAAAAAGCTTGCGGTGCTTGGAGCAGGCAAGCTCGGAGAGACATTAATCAAAGGTTTGCTTGAAGCCGGTGTCATTGATGTGAATAATGTGACAGTCACTGCCGCGCATCATCCCAGACTCAAACAACTCAGTGAAAAATTCAAGGTCAGTGGCACGCTATCAAATGCAGATGCCGTCGCTGCTGCCGACATAATTATTTTGAGCGTCAAACCACAGACCGTGCCAAAGGTGTTGGCTGAAATTGGCGATGCTTTGAATCCGAATCAACTGCTGATTTCCGTAGCGGCATCCGTCAGCATAGGGTTTATCGAAAAACATCTGCAAGCGGCTGTGCCTGTAATTCGCGCAATGCCGAATACCGCCTCGCAAATCAACAAAGGCATGACGGGAATCGCGCCTGGCGCAAACGCGGATGCAGACCACATCGCGCTTGCAAAATACATCTTCGATTCGGTGGGCAGAACGGTTGTTGCAGATGAAAAACATATGGATGCGATCACAGGGCTTTCGGCAAGCGGTCCGGCATATATTTACATCATCATTGAATCCTTAGCGGAAGCGGGCGTGAAAGTCGGATTGCCTCGCGACATTGCCACAGAGCTTGCAGCACAAACCGTCGTAGGCGCAGGCTCTATGGTGCTTGAAACCGGAGAGCATCCCGCGAAACTCAAAGACACAGTGACCACGCCCGCAGGCTGTACAATTGACGGTATTCTCGAATTAGAAGAAGGTGGTTTGCGCGTGACGTTAATTAAAGCTGTTGTGAAAGCGACGCAACGTGCCAAAGAGTTATTGGAAGTCTAATCAAACAAGGGTTCGGACAGTTTTTTTATGAGTTGCCACGTGCTTCAGCTCGTGGACAGGCAATTCAACAAGGGAAAGGCTTTAGCCCAACTCAAGAGAAAAGCACAGTCAACAAAGCTTGAGCTAAAGCTGATTCGGAATTGAATCTTTTTAACTTTGGCTAAAGCCAGATATTTCAGGATTTAACCTTCCACGGGCTAAAGCACGTGGCAATTTATATGATTTTTTTCAAAAAGTGTCCGAACTATTGATCAAAGGTAAGAGTGAAAAGGCAAAAGTGATTGAACAAACAGCAACGAAAACCGAAAGCAGAACACGAATAAATAAACAGTGGAATCAAGCAATTGACACAAGCAATACAACCTTTGGCATAAAGCAAAAAACTAAAAGCGTAAAGCAAATCAAGACACAGGCAAGTCGCTTGCAGCAAAAAGGCGTAGCGTTATTTTTAGCTTTTGCCTTTTGCTTTTTACCCTTTACCTTTCAGGCATTCGCTCAAAAGACTGAGGACAAATCGCAGATGGCTGCCGCAGACTTTCCTAAATTTGTAGAAGAATATTTGCTCGATTACCATTCGCGGCATCCCTCACTTGCTGCCGCAAGTGGGTACCACGCCTGGGACGGGCAGCTTGAAGATTACAGCCCTGAAGCAATCACGGTGGAAATTTCGGCGATCAAAAAATTTCAATCGCGGCTTGAAAAGATTCCTCCTTTACAGCTTTCAAGCTCCGACATCTTCGATTTTCAAATTCTAACTTCAAACATGAAATCGCGATTGCTGGAACTTGAGCAAATAAAAAATTATGCGCGCAATCCACAAATCTATAGTGACGCAATTTCAAACGGGCTTCTGCAAATTACGATGTTCAATTCCGCGCCGCTCGATTCGCGCATACGCCACGTCATAAGCAAAGAGAAACAGATTCCGCGCTTGCTCGATTCCGCCAGGCTCAATATTCGGGATGTACCACTTATCTTTTTGAAAACCGCGACGGAAAGCTTCAAAGGCACGCTTCGTTTCATTCAAAACGATTTGCCAACAGCCTTCGCTGCCGTCAAAGATGCAAAGCTGCAAGCAGAGTTTAAGAAATCTACGAAGAGTTCATCAGATGCGCTGGCGAAATTTATCAAGTATCTAGAGAAAATGAGGGCTGACGAAACGGCTTCTTTTGCCATTGGCAAACCACATTTTGAAGCGAAACTCAAATACGACGAAGGCATAGACATTGCCGTTGACACGCTGCTCAGGATTGCTTACCGCGAATTGACAAAGACGCAAGATGACTTTCGCAAGACGGCAGCCAGGATAAATCCTCGCCTGGACCCAATGCTAGTCTGGGCAGATTTACAGAAAGAGCATCCGAAAGCCGGAACGCTGGTTGCCGAAGCGCAAAAACAACTTGAGGTGATTGTTAAATTTATTCAAGAAAAAAATATCGTGACTCTGCCAACCGACGCGCAACCGGTTGTTGTCGCATCGCCTGATTTTATGCGTTGGTCAACGGCGAGTATGTGGACGCCTGGACCTTTTGAAGCTAGAAAAATTCAAGCGCAATATTTGATTACTGATGTTGATCCTGCTTGGAGCGACAAACAGAAGGAAGAATATCTTTCCTCCCTCAACTATCCGCAGTTGTGGTCAACCTCGATTCACGAAACCTACCCAGGGCATTTCGTGCAAGGCGAATATTTGAAACAAGTGCAATCGGTGGTTCGCAAAACCGCCGCGCTTGCGCCTGCAAGTTTTGTCGAAGGGTGGGCCCATTACACAGAGCAGATGATGTTGGAGGAAGGCTTTGGCGGAAACGACCCGAAAATCAAAATGGGGCAATTGGCGGATGCTTTATTGCGGTTATGCCGCTTCGTCGTCGGCATACGTCTGCACACCGATGGAATGAGCGTCGAGCAAGGGACGCGCTTTTTCATGGAGAACGCGTATATGGGCGAAACGCCTTCGCGCATAGAGGCCGAGCGCGGCACTTTCGACCCGATGTATCTGGTATATACAGTTGGCAAACTGGCGATTTTGAAAGTGCGAGAAGATTATAAGCGTTATCACAGGGAGGATTTTTCGCTGCGAGAGTTTCACGACCGTATGCTGGCAAATGGGCAGGCTCCGATTTGGGTACATCGCCAAATGCTTATGCCCGGCGACAGAAGCAAGTTGATTGAGTGAGGTTTTCGACCCGGTAAGAGTGAATTGTAAGTCGCTGCAAATAGATTCCTACCTTAAATTTACTTTTTATATGGTCCTAACTTCTTCTGTTCTTTGGTTGTCAGGCTTGTACGGAAAGTCCGATTTGAGATATACACTATTAGTTCAAATATTCTTGAGAGGAAAAATTAAAATGTCACGCAAAGGAATCATTCTATTATTAGCTTTCGCAATCGCTTTATCAGCTTGCTCTAAAAATCCATCAACATCGAATTCATCTAACGCTTCCCAACCTCAGGAAACCATTCAACTCAATGCCGATGTCAAGGATGTTGAAGGTTTCACCCCTTTGATGAATGCTATTAAAAACGGCAATCCGGAAGGTGCGCAAACCGCTATTCAAAACGGCGGCAACGTCAATGCAGCAACGCCTTCAGGAATAACCGCTCTGTTCATCGCTTCAGGAATGGGGCAAAAAGACATGGTGAAATTGCTCATCGAAAAAGGCGCCAACGTAAACCACAAAGCGGATGGTGGCTTCACTCCTTTAATGCAGGCGGCGCTCATAGGGCAAACCGAGATTGTGCAGATGTTGCTCGATGCAGGAGCCGACCCTACCCTCAAGGACACTGGCAATAAAGCCGCTGCCGATTGGGCTGAAGGCAAGCAACACAAAGAGTTGGCAGCATTGCTGAAAAAGGCAATGCCTCAAGGTAGTGCAAAGACTGACAAAAAATAAGTGAATCGCAGAGTATGCTTTGCCGTGTTGGCGAAGCTTTAATGGGTAAGTTCAGACTTCGATGCCGAGCCGATCAAATCGCCTGTTTCGTTTTTAAAGATAGGAGGGGTTTGAGAAGCTTTCTCACTTTGCGTATTTTTTTCCAGCATCTCTTTTTTCGAGAGCACAGAAAAAATGCTTGCCAGCAAGATTACGCTCTCTATCAATAGCTCTTGATCGTCAGATGAGTATTTATCAAGGGTTGTCGAATAAATCGAGACCGCCCCGAAGATCTCATCATCTTTTAGAATCGGGCAGACCGCAAGTGTGCGGAACGCCTGATCGTTCTCCGTAAGTGAAGCCGGCAGATCCAGTTTCGGATCCGTGTTAAAGAATGAATGGCGGTTGGCAAGAACCCATCCGGTTACTCCCTCATCAGGCATAATTCTTCGACCTTTCAGCGATTCACTATGTTTTCCCGTCGCATAAGCTACCAGATTATAGCCTCTGTCCGGCTCAATCAGAGTAATCGCGCACAGGTCATAGGGCACAATGAAATGCAGTTTTTCGGAGAAAGAGGCTAACAATTCATTTTGATTTGTTGCGCAAATCAGGGCTTGAGCAAGATCACAAACTGAAATCACCTGCGTATGTGTCGAATGAATCAAACCGTGTTTCTTATCCTCTTCCTCTTCCGCCAAACCAGCCGCGGGCATGACGCAACGAGCGGCTGCAGAGAGTTCTTCATTCGGTTCGATTCCAAAGGTTGGCACCGGCATATTGCGATGCGCTTGAATTTCTGCTTCGAATTCCGGGAGATGCCCGACAAAGGTTCCGACGATGCGCGGGTCATATTGCGTGCCACTGCCTTGCATAATCAAATCTATGGCTTCCTGGCGTGTCATACCTTTGCGATATTGTCGGTCTTCACGAACCGCATCAAAGCAATCTACGACTGACAGTATGCGCGCCGTGATAGGAATCTCTCCACCCTGCAAACCATCCGGGTAGCCTTTGCCATCCCAGCGCTCATGATGATGGCGCACAATCGGCACAATCGGATAGGGAAATTCAACGCGACTGAGAATCTGTGCGCCAGCAATGGTATGCAATTTCATCTTCTCAAATTCACTGGCGGTCAATTTTCCAGGCTTATTTAATATATAATCGGGTACCGCAATTTTCCCTATGTCATGTAAAAGCGCGCCTGCTTTTAAGGCTTCTACTTCTGCATCCGAACATTCAAGTATACGGGCAACACCGGCGGCATAAATTTGCACGCGCAGGACATGTTCGTGGGTTACTTCGTCTTTTGCATTGATCGCTACAGCCAGAGCTTCAATGGTTTCTCTATGTGCTTTCTCCATCATGGCTATACGTTTTTTCACGCTGTCTTGGGACTGGCGATGCCCCAAATAAATCGCCAGCAAAAGCGGGACTGCGATAAAAAGAACCGCCAGAAGGTGATATTGTATGCCGTAATATAGCAACGTCGCGATCGCGCTATTGGGAAGAAACATAGGCACAGCCCAGAGAAAATGTTTCCAATGTTGATATATGGAGTTGTTATGTCGTAAAGCAAGTAGTGTGGAGAGCAAAACGATGTTGGAAGTGATCTGAACAACGCTTGCGCTTAATATTCCTACACCGACTGCAATCAAAGAATGAGCGGTACCAGTTCCTGATGGTTCGCCGAATTGAGTGCGAATAACCCAGCCTAAAGTCGTTGCCGCAGCCGCGGCTCCTAAAGACATGATTGCTGATGAAAAGAGATTGCTGGAGATGCGGCGCGTCGTGCGCCTGGATGAGGTAAACCCTTCCACCCCGGCAAAAAATATTGCCGGAAAAACACCGAACCAAAAAGCTATGAGAAGAACGATCGAGTCGGCTAGTGTAAAGGTTATTCTTTCCTTCGTGAACTTCAAGCCCAATGGCAATTGAAAATGCTGTACGAACAAACCAACAAGGATAATGGTTGGCAAAAGAGCAAGAAACATCCATACCTCTTTAAAGGTGTATGTAAGGCAAAGATGCAGAACTGCACTACACCACAATCCGATGCCCAAGGTGGTCACCGTCGTTTGGTAAATTAAGCCCTTTCGTTTTGCTCTATCTACAGCCATTTCTTTCCTGTAAAGCAGTTGCTCGATTCCATTTGTAGATTTGCTTCCGATTGTAAAACCAAATTATCTACTGCCGCTCCAAAAAGTGATTTTTAAAGTTTGCCTAAAAAATTTTAGGCCCTCCAGAATCTTTCCGGATGGCATCTTCTTTGATGTGCCAATTACAACAGCATAGAACATCTAAAGAGACGTAACGGAGAAAACCAGAGAGCCAAATTTTGATCTAGGGTAGACACAAAGCCTGGAATTCGTTTTCATTTCGGGCTGACTACATCCAAAATGAGCGTTTGGCTTCAATTTATTGTAATTACCATTCAGGGACTGTGCAGTTACTACTGATTGCTCATTTGATTGTTTGGTGTTTGTGCAAGAGCTGACACATTTCGTTGAAACACTATTAGTACCCACAGTCAACACAAGGGCCAGGATCGCCAATTACCATTGAGTTATAGGACTGGATATTTGCATCACCAAGCAGCATTCCATCACCAAGCAACATTCCATCGCTTTGCAGTCTGCCATCGCCGAGTAACATTCCGTCCGTGAGCAACCTTCCATCGCCAAGCAGCATTCCATTGGCAAGGAAGACGTAGCCATCACCCAGCAACATCCCGTTGCTTGTCAGGATATTGTCACCGAGCAGCATGCCGTTTGTTACCAGCGTAGTATTAGTTAATAACCTGCCATTGCTGATGATTGTGGCATCGCCAAGCAACATACCCAGGCCATAGACCTTTTGATATTTGGTGATGAGATCAGTTCCCCTTGCATAAGTATGATCAAGAATGATGCCCTGTCCCCAGTTAAAGGTATAGCCAGCGATGGTTGTCCGAGTCGTCGGCAGTGTTGTTGTAGTTAACAGAGGAGAACCCAGGGTTGTGGTAGAGCTTACCGGACGAACAAGCTTTGCGAGTCGCACAGCGCCTTCGATATTGACTTGCCCCGCGCCCTGTTCAAACATATTGAATCCGGCAAGCGGTTGAGCCGTGTACATTAAAATAGCCTTAATCGTATTGGGTGTCAGATTGGGGTTGGCTTGGAACATCAAAGCCACAGTTCCCGCTACAACAGGAGCTGCCATTGATGTGCCGTTCAACATCATCATCTCTTTGTCATCATTTCCCGTATTAGTGACATCCAGACTTGGATGTTCAGTGACCAGAAGATTGTGTTTTGCCTGTGCCGCAACCAGCTTATTGCCAGGCGCAACCAGATCGGGCTTGATGAGATTGTCATATTGTTTTACATGGTTTGCATCAGTTGTATAGCCCCGCGTAGGTCCCCGTGAACTATATGTCGCTACGGTGTCATCGTTTCGCGTATCGCTTCCTACTGTGTTTGTCGCACCCACAGTAATTGCCGAAGGTTCGATTCCTGGCGAGTGTATGTGACCATAGAGTTTTTGCCCCGCGCTGTTTTTGCCATTGTTTCCTGCGGCAGCAACACAGACGACACCCACATTAACCAGTCTTCGCACAGCCTGACACATAGGGTCGTTCAAGTATGAATCAACGGCAAATGTACCTAAACTCATATTGACAACACGGATGTTGTATCTTGTACGATTTGCCAGCACCCAGTTGAGCGCACTCAGCAACGAAGATACCGTGCCGATTCCTTGTGAATTTAAGACTCGCAGGTTAATGAGATTTGCCTCCGGAGCGATACCTTTATATCTTCCGAGGCTTTTAACTCCACTTGCTGCTAATCCGGCAACGTGACTGCCATGGCCGTAAGGGTCATTTGTGTTCATGCCTTCGCCGGTAAAATCAGCTTGTGCGATGATGCGGGTATTACCATCCAACCCTAGAAATGACTCATGGGAATTGAACATACTGGAGTCAAGTACGGCTATGCCTATACCTCTTCCATCAAGAGTTATGTTCCCTGCTTGTCGCCGCATGGTAGCCGCGCCTGTCGTAGTTTCGACATGCCCCAAAAACGTTACTTCTTTATCTAAGGAGATGTAAGATACCGCATCAAAACTGGCGAGTTCTTGAACTGCACTCAGAGGCATCTCAACGACACTTGAATTCAGATGTTTTAAATTCCCTTTTACCCTGATGTCTTTGCTATTGAGTAATGCGCTGACTGAAAGACCTGATTGACGATTGATTTTCTTATCATCGAATTGAACGATGACGCTTACTAGTTTTTCGTCATCCACTATTGAGGCTTGCTGGGATAGCAGGTCTTCTTTCATCTGAAGACGTTCACTGATCTCCGGTGAGATTTTATGGGACGCTTGAAAACGTCTATCTGAAGAAACAACACTTTTCGCTTTGGTTTGGTTTGTCAGGACAAACCCGAGACATAGGCAAAAGATCATGCAACTGCTAAGTAACAGCTTGGGTGAAGGCGAGAATTTTTCCGCTTTCAAGGGTTTCTTTATTTTTAACATCTACTTTTACCCGGTCTTCATAAATAGTTTTAGATTTGGACAGGCACAAGGTAGCAATGCTTATGCCAGATCTTGGATACTTGTAAAAAGTTGTATTTCTTCAAAAGACAGTACTTCTTACATGTTCAGGGACGTAAAATCTCACCAAT
>JANMSG010001135.1:0-5224 GCA_031389065.1 Acidobacteriota bacterium
CTTACAAAATACTTTTCATCGGTCGCCTCATTGAGATCAAAGGCGTCGACATTTTATTACATGCACTGGCACATCTACCGAATGTTCAATTGCTGGTCGCGGGGGAGGGCGAACGGCGAGAGGCACTTGAACGATTAACAAAAAAACTCAATGTTGACGCTGTTTTTTTTGGTCGCGTTGGTAAAGCAGAAAAAGCACGACACTATGCCTCATGCGATATGGTGGTGATTCCTTCACGGGTTTTGCCTGATGGGAGAACCGAAGGAATGCCGCTTGTCGCTCTCGAAGCGTTAGCGGCAGGGCTGCCTGTGGTTGCCGCGAGCGTCGGCGGGCTTTCGGAAATCCTCATTGACGGGCAAAATGGATTGCTCTTTCCAGCGGGCGATCATACAGAGCTTGCTGATAAGATCATGCTTTTGCTCGATGACAAAGAGTTGCGCGAGCGGCTTTCCATCAATGCGCGAGGAACGATTGAAGCTTTTGATTGGCAAATCATCGGAGCAAAATTCAGCGAAATTATTAAGGATTCTTTAACCACGAATGGCTCAGTCGAAAGTTATCAAACCGCCTCAAACCTCAAACCCTGACATTGCAAAGACCGCAGGGCGCGGCACGATTCTCATCACAGCCGCAAAAATCTGGTTTATGATTAGCGGCTTTGGCATCACCTACCTGGTGACGCGCTTGATTAGCAAAGAAGATTTCGGACTGTATAGAGTAGCGGTCGGCGTGGTCTCTATCATCAACGCGGTCATCGTCACAAGCACGCAACAGACCGTTTCAAAATACATCTCGCAAGAAGAAGAGAAAGCCGATTCGGTGAAATCGAAAGCACTTAAATTGCAAATCCTCGTCGGGGGTACGGCCGCACTCGGTTTCTTTTTGCTTGCCCCTGTAATTGCAAATTATTTGAATGATGAGCGACTGACAAATTACTTGCGAATGGCTTCACTCATTACTCTCTCCTACTCGTTTTATGCAGTATTCATAGGCTATTTCAACGGGCAGAAAAAATTCCTCAGGCAAGCTATGGTTGACATGGCTTACTCGACTTTCAAAATAAGTTTCATCGTTCTATTCGTATGGCTAGGTTTCGGCGTCATGGGCGGCATAGGCGGGTTTGCGCTGGCTGCGGTAAGCGTCCTTGCTCTGGCTGCAATCGTAGCCGGTAATAGAAAACGATTTGGTGAGGTACGTATATCAGACCTCTTTAAGTTTCAATCTTTCGTTTTGCTGTTTACGCTTCTGTTAAACCTTCTGCAAAAAGTTGACTTGATTCTGGTCAAAGCTTTGTCCTCGTCCGATGCAACCATCGCGAGCATAAACGCCGGAGAATATAGTGCGGTTTTAGACATAGCAAACATCACATATCAAATTATTATCTCCATAACTTTTGTCGTATTTCCCTTAGTATCGCAATCAACATTTGCTGATGAGAAAGAAAAGACCCGAACTTATATCTCGAACACTTTGCGATATTCGCTGATGATTATGGCTGTCATTGCAACAATATTTTCAGCGAATGCGAAGGCAATTTTGTCTTTGGCGTTTCCAACGGGGTATCAAGGTGGCAGCGCTGCCTTAGGCATCGTCGCTTATGGAATGTTGTTTTTTGGAATGCTTTATGTCTTGACGACGATTATCTCAGCGAGCGGGCAGCCGAATGTTTCGTTGATGATTGGCGCGATGACTTTGGCGGCAAGCGCATTGCTCAATTATTTGTTGATTCCAGCTTACGGATTAACAGGCGCGGGTACAGCGACAACGGGTGCGATGTTGATAGGGGTTGTCATTGCCTCTATTTATTTGTTTGTGAAATTCAAAGTCTTGATGCCTATGATTTCGGCTGTACGAATCATCGGTTGCGCAGGCTTGGTTTATGCTGTCTCGTCAGGCTTTTCAACGACCTCAAAGATTCTGATTTTAGTAAAACTGGTGGCGCTCGGTTTTCTTTATATTGCTGCATTGGTCATGAGTCGAGAACTTGGGCGGCATGATTTAATCGCTTTGCAACGGGTCATCAAGAAATAGGTCAATTTCACAGGCGCTTCTGGGTACCCAAAGGAATTTCGCAGGATAACAACTCATAAATCGTCGGCAATCAGTAACAGAAAGAATGATAATCCTCAGCACATTCTCAAAAGAAAATATCGGCAAGCAATGCTGCCCGCGAATATGATTTGCCTTGAACCAAAGGCACCTTTGCGAGGACGCGCATCGTATTTTTTTATCTTGTTTTTTGCTCTAAATGGAGATTTAATAGCTTAAGATATCGTGTGACTTGGCAAAACGTACTATAGCAAATCTACTAACGATAAACCTGCTTGTTTATCGAATGCAGTGTAGGCTCATTCAGTTAAAGAGAATCGCTCAGGGACTATTTACTGAATATCTGACAGTTTTTCAACTGGGTTCAAAGAACTTCCTAGGCTGTTGAACAATTGCTTGGTGCTCTTATTTCTTGCCTTTTGATAAAGAACGAGTATGGGGAATTTTTCGGAAGGGTTTGTGATTTTGTGCGAATCCAGACAAATTTCGTTTCTGAACTTTCGCAAATAAAATGATGTATGCGATTGTTTCGAGCTTGAAGGAATCCTCTAACAAAACCTCCTTCTGCTCATCATCAACTCAGGTTAGGACCAAGGCTGGTCAGGTGGGACATACTGAGATGAAAAAGTTAAATATCTCCGATTCCAAATTAACGGCATCTAAAATTGTTGGAATTTATTTGGCAGTTGGGACTGTCTGGATCTTGCTATCAGATACGCTTTTAGGCTGGTTTCTACAAATCTCACCAACCTATTATAAAGTGCAAATTGCGAAGGGCTGTATTTTTGTTCTCATAACCGGTTGGATACTCTATTTACTTGTCCGGCGTAGTATTGGGCAACAAAATAAGATACAGGAATCTGTCGCAAAACTGGCGGCAATTGTTGAGTCGTCCGACGATGCGATCATCAGCCAAACAACCGATGGAATCATTACCAGTTGGAATAAAGGGGCAGAGCGAACCTACGGTTATTCAGCGAAAGAGATGGTAGGTCAGTCTATTTTCATTCTTAGCCTTGAAGATCGTCACGATGAAATCAGGCAGATTTTAGAGAGCGTAAGAAACGGGAAAAGTCTTGAGCATTTTGAAACGGTTCGCCTGAATAAAGAGGGCAACCCCATAGACGTTTCTTTGACGATCTCGCCGATTAAAAATTCCGAAGGGCAAATCATAGGCGCTTCAACCATCGGGCGCGATGTGACCGAACGCAAGCGCATGGAAGAAGCACTCAAGCAATCCGAGCAGGATTATCATGGACTTTTTGAAAGCGCACACGACGCCCTTTTGATACTTTCTCCCGATGACGAAAGGGTATTAGATGTGAATAAGCGAGCTTGTGAAATTTATGGTTTCACCAAGTCAGAGTTTGTTGGTATGACTATGGAATCGCTCACCAAAGACGTACCCAGCGGAAAAGAACAGATTAAACAAACGCTTGCAAAAAGAGATTTTCATAGCTTTGAAACCGTGCAGCGCAGGAAGGATGGCAGTGAGATTTTTCTGGAGACCAACGCGGCAGTGGTCAATTATGAAGGACAGGAAGTTCTCTTGAGCATCAATCGAGACATAACCGAGCGGAAACTTCTCGAAGATCAATTTCGCCAGTCACAGAAGATGGAGGCTATCGGCAGGCTCGCCGGCGGTATTGCTCATGATTTTAATAATCTGCTCACCGCAATAATCGGTTATAGCCAACTTGCGCTTCGAGGGATAGATGCCGATAACCCGCTGCTCAACAATTTTGAAGAGATAGAAAAAGCCGGGAAGCGAGCCGCAGTCTTGACCAATAAAATGTTAGCTTTCAGCCGCAAACAGGTTATTCAACCAAGGATTTTAAACCTCAATACCGCGATTGCAGAGATAGAAAAAATGTTGCGTCGCTTGATTGGGGAAGATATTGAAATCGCCATGTTCTTGTGCGACAAGCTGTGGTTAGTGAAGGCGGACTTAGGGCAATTTGAACAAGTCCTAATGAATCTGGTCGTCAACGCCCGCGATGCAATGCCCCAGGGAGGCAAACTCACCATTGAAACCAGCAATGTTACTCTGGATGAAACCTATGCCCGACATCACCTCAATGTTACACCCGGCGAGTATATGATGCTGGCAGTTAGCGACACCGGTATCGGCATGGATGGCGCTACGCTCTCGCATATTTTCGAGCCGTTTTTTACCACCAAAGAATCGGGCAAAGGCACAGGACTTGGACTCTCGACGGTCTATGGCATTGTCAATCAAAACTGTGGGCATATTTGGGTCTATAGCGAACCCTGTCACGGAACCACTTTTAAGGCTTATTTCCCAAGAGTCAAAGACGGTGTTGAGTCCGTGGAGCAGGCAGAAAATCCTGCGGACTCCATAGAGGGCATAGAGACTCTCATGGTTGTTGAAGATGAAGACGCGGTTCGCAATCTGGTTTGCCAAATCCTTAGATCCAGCGGCTACAACGTATTAGAAGCTTCTCACGGGGTGGATGCTCTCTTACTGTTAGAGCAACAGAGTGAACCGATAAACTTGATTATTACGGATGTCATCATGCCTTTTATGAGCGGTCGGGAATTTGCCGATAAAGCCATTCATAAATATAAGGACATCAAAGTGCTTTTTATGTCTGGCTACACAGACGAAGCCATTTTGCCACACGGGGTGCTTGACCCTGGCGTAGCTTTTATACAAAAGCCTTTCACGACAGCAAATCTTGCCGCCAAGGTGCGCGATCTGCTTGACGATAATTCTATAAATACGAATTAATGTGCCAAACCTTCACTGCTCATTGAACCATGCAAGCGTTTGCTTGAAATTCCTTTTCAGGCGTAATATTTCCAAGCGAGTCTATAGGAGATAGTAATTATGCGCTGGTCAGGCGAAAAAAATATTGCCTTGGGTGTGATTGTAATCCTTTTGATTCTGATTATTAATGTAGCCATCAGCTATAAAGCTACGAACAATCTGATTGAAAACGAGCGCTTGGTTATACGTGCACACATTGTTCTTGCTGAATTGGAAACTACGCTTTCGACCATGAGAGACGCTGAGACCGGAGAGCGCGGCTTTATTATCACCGGCAATGAAGATTATCTCGAATCATATAAAGATGCTCTCAGAAGAATAGATGCACACCTGGATACCTTGAAAGACCTTCTCGATGACAACCTTTCGCAAAAAGATAACTTC
>JANMSG010001141.1:0-1501 GCA_031389065.1 Acidobacteriota bacterium
GGCATCGCCGTCGTGGATGTGAATTATGGCGGCAGCACAGGCTTTGGGCGCGAGTATCGTGAACGCTTGAACGGCAACTGGGGCGTCGTTGATGTTGATGATTGCGCCAACGCTGCGCGGTACTTAGTCGCCCAAGGCAAAGCTGACAGCGAACGCTTAATCATTCGCGGCGGCAGCGCCGGAGGTTACACCACGCTTGCGGCTCTGACCTTTCGCGATGTGTTTAAAGCGGGCGCGAGCTATTACGGCATCAGCGACCTGGAAGCTCTGGAGCAGGATTGCCATAAATTTGAATCGCGTTATAACACAAGCTTGATTGCGCCTTACCCGGAAGCCAGCGATTTGTACAAAGAGCGTTCACCGATTCATCACACGCATCTGCTGTCTTGCCCGATCATTTTGTTTCAAGGATTGGATGACAAAGTCGTGCCACCCAATCAGGCAGAGATGATGCTTACAGCGATGCGCGAGAAAAAGTTGCCCGTCGCTTATGTAGCATTTGAAGGCGAAGGACACGGCTTTCGTAGAGCCGAAAACATCAAGCGTTCACTTGATGCCGAGTTGTATTTTTATGCGAAGATATTCGGCTTTAACGCAGACGTGCGGCCGGATCCGGGCGTTGAAAAAGACCTCCAAAACCTCTTGAAATAAAGAAGCCAAATCGCAAAACGATCTGGCGAAATCAAAATCGTATTCAGCTACTAAACAGATACTGGTCGTAAATGATTCCGACCAGTATCTGGAATGGCTGGTCATTGCAAGATCTCACCTCCCGAAATTGCTTGCAGGGAAAGCGGCAATCTGTCGCCCCAGCCCATCCCACTACCTCTTTCAACTGCGTACCAAAAAATTTACAGGAAGAAATAATTTGAGCTGTTCGGGCAAAAATTTGCGCCTGTATCTGTGAAGGCGAAATGAGGGAAAGAAAATGCGGCAAAGATTGCCGGAAGGCTCTTTCGCGGTTAGCGATTTTGATTTTTTTTTAAGCCGGTAACAAAGGAGATTTATGTGCAACATCGTCTTATCTCAAGGACTGTATTCAGAATTGAGCAGCCGACAATGGCTGGAAACTATAGAGATGTTCGTAACAACTTACTCTGCAATCGTCCTTAGTATGGGTGGCTTCATGGTGGTTGGCGTGATTTTTCTCGTCGTTTTAGAATGGCGACAGAAAAGCAAACAAGCACCCGCCCCCCGCTTTGGTCAGCAAAAGAAGAAGGCACGAAATCGCCAGCCTTTCGACACCACCAGTTTCGAGCGTTTGATGATAGAACATCCTTCCCTCTTCTAACTTTGGGAGTGTTAGAGAGAGAGAAACGCTAATTGCGATGTGCCTGTCGTGCAACCGGGGCTCTTTTTCTGGCTGCTGATTCGACGCTCATTTTATGAGGACTTACGCGGGTGATGTACCGTAGGTTGTCCAACCTGCGGCTGATGCAGGTCAGCGCATTTGTTGGAGGACACCAAACGATTTGCAAACTTAGACGGCAGCAGACTAGAC
>JANMSG010000071.1:0-4741 GCA_031389065.1 Acidobacteriota bacterium
AAATTCGGCTTGCTCTGGTGGAGCGTCACCAGTTGATCGGGCTGCGGGTAAGGCAGCGGATTAAGCAGCACGCCATTGACCACCGAAAAGAGCGCCGCGTTAATCCCTATGCCCAACGCGAGCGTCAACACTACCACTGCTGTGAAGCCAGGGTTTTTGAGTAGCATTCGCGCGCCGTAGCGCAGGTCTTGCAATAGGTCTGCGATCATATGTGTCCTCCGATTGGTTCCGAGAATAATAGGTTCTGGCGAAAACTGCCGCTCGACGCGCCGCAGTTCCCGCTCTAGCATTTCACCATCACTCAATTCCCTGAGTGTCACACGATATGCTTCTATTTCCGTCGCGCCGCCAGCGCGCAACTCGGCGTAGCAGTCTTCCAAGTGTTGCGCGAGTTCCTCGATAATAGCGGCTTCGCGTGTCGGCTTGAGTTGCAGGTTCGCCAGGCGCCGTCTGATTTCTTTTTTCCATTCAGCCATGTTTGATTATCTTTCTAAGCCTCACCGCTTGATGCAAGCGCGACTCATTCACACCGGAGCGCAACCAGCGGATCCACCTTCGTCGCTCGCCGCGCAGGGATATAACAAGCCACTAAGGCGACGACAATCAGTAATATGGAACCGCCAGCAAAGGTCAGCGGGTCAGTTGCTCCTACACCAAATAACAAACTCGATAACACGCGAGTCAAAGCGAAGGCTCCAACTAAGCCAATCACAATGCCGACCATCACCAGCCGCATTCCCTGACCTAGAACCAGCTTCAGCACATCCCGGATTTGCGCGCCGAGCGCCAGGCGAATGCCGATCTCACGCGTGCGCTGGCTGACGGCGTAGGTCATCAGACTATACAGTCCCATCGTCGCCAACAGCAGCACCAGCAAGCCAAACGCCGTCGCCATCCCCGCCGCCAGTCGCGGCCCCCAGTATGCAAACGATAAAATCTGTTCGGCCATCTGCACGCCAAAGACGGGCAGGCGAGCATCCAACTGCTTGATTTCGCGCCGCACGCTTTCCGCGATTGCATTCAGATTGCTGGCTGAATTCGCGCTGACCAGCAGCGTCATCTGCGATTGCTGATGCTGGTAATGAGGCAAAAACATGTAAGGTTGCGGGTCTTCGTACAGATTGCGATAGCGACCATTTTTGGCGATGCCGACAATTTCCATCAAAGGATTCTTGCTGTCCCAGAAGCGGATTTGTTTCCCCAGCGCATTCTCTTCGCTGCCGTAAAATTGGCGTGCCAATTCCTGGTTAATGATGACCACACGTGGCGCAGCGTCAGTGTCGCGTTCACTGAAATCACGCCCCATTACCAGAGGCGTCCGCACAGTTTCAAAATACTTCGGCACGATGATATTGCATTGAATAATACGTCCTTGCCCTGGCAGCGGGTCAGGCTCGCCGTCTTTCAGCACATTGTCTCTGAACGAACCGTCGGCTCCGAGCGGTAAAAAAGCGGCGAGCGAAGCCGCACGCACGCCAGATTGCGATTCAACTCGCCTGAGCAGTTCCGCATAAAACCGTTTGCATGCAGCTTTGTCATAGCCCAGCAAACCTGTATCAAGAGTCATCGTCACAAGATTGTCCGTGCTGAATCCCGTATCGGACTTCAGCGCTTTATTCAAGCTTTTGAGAAACAGGCCGGCACAGATTAACACCATAATCGAAATCGCCACTTGCGCGACGACCAGCAAGCCGCGCAGATTCCAGCGCCGCCCCTGTTTGCCGTGGGTTTGTCCGGCAACATCACCTTTAATCACCGCGACCAGGTCGGGCCGCGAAGCCAGCAACGCCGGGGCGAGCCCAAAGATCACACCGGTCAGTAGCGAGACCACGACCATCCATCTGAGCACCAGAAGATCGGGACTGACATCCAGATCAATCGGGAAAGGCAGAGGAGGAACCGATGTGTAAATCAACCCCGTCCCCCAATAAGCAAACAACCAGCCCAGCGCGCCACCGAGCAATGCAAGCAGAACACTTTCGGCGAGCAGTTGCCGCACAATGCGAAAGCGGCTTGCGCCAATCGCCAGGCGAATGCCGATCTCACGCGCGCGCGCCACGGCCCGCGCCAGCATCAGGTTGGCAACGTTGGCGCAAGCCACCAGCAGGACCAGTCCGGAAATGCACAGGGCAAGCAGCGAACTGAATTTGTAGAACTTGCCATCTGGACCAAACCGTCCATCCACTTCGGAGATGACTTGAACTTTTGCATCAATATTTTGCGGGTATAGCTTCGCCAGGTTTTCTACGGCCAGATTCAAATCAGCCTCCGCCTGAGCCCTCGTGATGCCGGGTTTAAGGCGTCCCATTAAAGCAAACATTCTCCAGACGCGATTGGTCTCCCAAGTCGCTCCCATGCCGAATTTTGATTGCATCATCAAGGGCACCCAGAACACCTGGCTGTTGGCGAACGTCACGCCTTTGAAGGTTTCGGGAGCGACGCCGATCACGGTGAACCCAAAGCCGTTCATGTAAATGGTTTTGTCCACAATAGACGGATCAGAGTTGAAGCGCTGCTGCCAGAGTGAATGGCTGATCACGACGACCGGATGCGTATCCTGGGTGCGATCTTCTTCGGGCAAAAAGCCACGCCCCAGGAAAAGTTTGACGCCCAGAACATCGAAGTAATTGCCACTGACTGTTTCGCCCAAAACGACCTCTGCCCGGCCACTATCGCCGGCATCACGGTTTGCGCTGGAACTGATTCCCGCCGAGGCCGTCTTCCATGCCAGCAGGCCCGAAAAACTCTGGTTCTGGTCGCGCAGATCAATGTAGTTTGCATAGGAAAAGGGCCCCCAGACCTCGCTATCAGTCTTACTGCCCCAAACCGGCACCACCACTTCATCCGGTTTTTCAACCGGCAGCGGACGAATGAGAAAGCCATTTATGGTGCTTAAAATCACCGTGTTTACGCCGATGCCCAAGCCCAACACCAGCACGGCAACGGCTGTAAAACCTGGCGTTTTCCGCATCATTCGCAATCCGAATTTCAAGTCTTGCCAAAAGTCAGTGATCATATTTTTCCTCCAGTTGGTTCCGGTCACTATGGGTTCGGGCGCAACCTGCCGCTCCACACGCCGCAGTTCCTTGTGAAGCATTTCACGTTCACTCAACTCTGCCAGTGCTCGGCGCTCGGCTTCCGCTTCGGTCGCGCCGCTTGCCAGCCACTCCTGGTAACAGTCATCCAGGTGCTGCGAGAGTTCTTCAATGATGGCGCACTCGCGCGTCGGCTCCAGCTTCAAATTCGCCAGCCGCTGTCTGATTTCTTCCTTCCATTCAGGCACAGGTGGTCTTCCTTATGATTTGTGAATTCATGCTTCAATCTTTCTCGGCAACGCCAGCCTTGTTGGCTTCGTGTTCTGCTACCTTAATAAATGCCCGCAACTCGTCATCGCCGACTTTTTTGTTGAGCTGCCAACCGCCCTCCGGCTGCCGCTTGAAGATATGGACGATCATGCCGTCGATAGCCTCCTTTCCTACCGCCCCTGTAATCATGGCGGATATGAACCATCGAAACGTTTTTTTTGCTTTACTCTTCTCTTCATCGTTCAGTCCCGATTTATTGAGGAATTTCGCCTCAATCGCGTGCAGCAGTTTGCCCATGATGAAGGGCGACGCCGAGACCTTGCCGATGGTTTGTGCCAATTCCTGCCCCGAAAGCTGCTCCAGGAAATGCCACGTTTCCAGACCTTCAATATTTTGAACGGATTCTCCCTTTTCAAGCGCTTCCTCGATGATGAGTCGAATGAGCGGATCGCCGTTGTCGCTATTTGTCAGGATAACGACACCCTCTCGACCAGCGGGCACCAACATGACCTCTGCTCTCACCCCTTGATCACTACCGCCATGACTCAAGACCGTATCTCCGGCTACCAACAATTGCCATCCAAGTCCAAAGTTGAAGTTCTTTTGACTTCTGATTTGTGGGCTCCGCATTTCCATAAAAACGGTATCTGGCAAACCCGCACCGTTCAGTACCCACGCCGCGAACCGTGCGTAGTCGTCAATCGTGGTTAGTAAATCATCCGCAGCACTCGGGTCCAGGCGTTTGGGTGTTGAGTAAGGCTTAGAGAAGCGATCATAGCCTGTGGCAAATCGGCTTTCGGCTTTCTCGTTCCAGATAAAGGAGGTCGAAGTCATTCCGGCTGGCGTAAAGACGAGAGACTTCACAAGCGCTGGCATCGTGCTTCTCTTTTTTCTTTCGATTGCCCTCTTCAAATATTCAAAGCCTTCCCCTGAATACAGATATTTCGTACCCGGGTCAAAGGTGAAAGAAAGCTTCTGGTTCCCTCGCCAATTGGTAAAGCCTGTTTGATGGCTGAGGATAAGGCGCGCAGACAGCTTCTGATGGCGTCGGTCAGCTGCAATATCCGGATCGACCCAGTATGGAGAGAGACTGGCGTCCAAATTAAGATCACCGCGGGCTACCAGATGTAATGCCATCATCGCAAATACCGGTTTCGTGAGAGAGGCAACATTGAAAATAGTGTCACGGGTCGCCTTTATTCCTGGCTCTCGTTCGCCGAACACCTCAGCCCATTCGACTTTGCCATCTTTTATTACGGCAACGCCTACCGCAGGCACCTGGTATTGTTTCAACCAAACCGGAATTTTCTCGAAGAGCGCAGCTTTCGATTGGTTCGGCTTCGCCAAGGAAGCTACATGGAACAGCGTGTTGCCCGTCGCAGTCCCCGCCCGACGCTGTAGCCCATAATTGACGGCGCGGGGTCGGGCAGGCGCAT
>JANMSG010000080.1:0-9088 GCA_031389065.1 Acidobacteriota bacterium
CCGCCTGAAGGCGGAACTCCAAACTTTCATTCGTATCAATTATTCAATTTCACTATTCGACGCGTTTGCCGTTTGCGCCAAACTATCGAGCCTCACGGGAAAGATAGGCGGACGCACGGAATCAGCTTTCCAACTCAATAAAAACTCTATCGCAGAGGCGCAAATTCGCCCCTGACAAGGTCCCATGCCGCAACGAGTTTGCAGCTTGGCATGACGCCACGAATCATACTTTTGCAGATGCCCGAAGGTTACGTCTTCGCAACGACAGACAATCGTTGAAGCCGAAACGATGGTCTTTAATTCCTCGCGCAAAGCAAATGTTTGATTGAGCGCATCTGCGAAATGCCGCAGCTTTTCGCGCCTCGCAAAAAGCTTGCGCGCTTCAACAGGGTTGTCGGCTGCCGCGTAACCGGCGATCTCGCCTTCGACAAGCGATAGCTCCAATCCGCCGATTCCCGTAGGTTCGCCCGCACAATAAATTTCAGGAATCGAAGTCTCTTGAAATTCGTTCACCCGCACGCAGCCGTTTTCAACAACACACGCCAGCAAAGAGGCAAGCTCAACATTCGGCACCAGATGAAAGCCGCAAGCCAGATAATCGCAAGGCACCTCCCAAGTCCTGGAGCCTTTTCGCAAGGTGACACGAAAAGATTCTTCATCGGCGGTTGCCGCAACCGCGTAGCAGTCTGTGAGGTATGGAATGGTGCCAAGTTCCAGCTTCAGTTTTATCGCTTGCGCAATTTTGCCGGGCTGTTTGAAAAGCGCAGACGCGAAGCCGTACAGTTGTTGAAGCGTCGCCTGTTCGGCAATCAACGAAACCTTCGCCCCGCGCTTGCGAAGGTAAGTTGCAACCGCCAACAACAAGGGCCCGCTGCCTGCTACGACAACCTTCTTGCCGTTGATTGGCATTCCCGATTTCACTAGAGCTTGAAGCCCGCCCGCGCCGAAAACATTGGGCAACGTCCAACCTGTAAACGGCAGGAAGCGTTCGCGCGCGCCTGTCGCCAGAATCAATTTCCGATGGCGCAATTCATAAACGCATTTGAAACTTTCCGCCAGTAACAAACCGGCTTCAGGCTGATGAAAGACTCTCGCGCCGTGAATGAATTCGATATTGGCGTTTTGAACTCGCTTGAGCCAACGGGCGGCTTGCTTATTCTCAGGCTTGCGGGATTGGCCGCGCCAAATCTGTCCTCCCGCTCCGGCGTTATCATCAACCACGGTGACGCGCATTCCGCTTTCTGTCGCCGCGCAGGCTGCCGCAAGTCCCGCAGGACCGCCGCCGATGATTAACAGGTCACAAGGATGGTGCACCCTATTCATCGGTTCTCACGTCCATATCGTTTTCGCAGAGTATCTGACAACTGCGGCAATGTGCTTGCCCGTCAATCGTCACGCGACATTCAAAGCAGATGCCCATGCCGCAAAGCGGGCCTCGTCTTTCGCCTGTGACAGAGCGGCGAAACGTAGTTATGCCCGCTGTTATCACCGCTGCCGAAACCATGCTGCCTTCAGCAAGAGTGACCGCTTCGCCATTCACGAACAGCTTGATCATCTCAGACATGAATCGCCTCCTGCTTGATTCGATTTGGCAGGTAAGGCTCTATGGGAATTGCTGACCGACGATTGAGCAATTGATCAACCAGGAGTTTCGCTGTGCCTAATGAAGTCGTAATGCCAAGCCCTTCATGACCTGTCGCCAGATAGAGATTTTCTTGCTCAGGCGAACGCCCTATGAGCGGCAGGTTGTCCGGTGTCGCGGGGCGAAATCCCGTCCACACGCGAAGGGCAGAAAGCTCTCCAATTTTCGGCATATACTGGCAAGCGCGTGCAAGCATCTTGTTGAGAATGGACGCGTTGACTTGCGATTCATTGACTCCGTATTGGCGCGATGAACCAATCAGCATTTGCCCGGTTTTGCGCGGTTGAATATTGAAAGCGACAGAGTCCGAAGTAACAGAATGCGCGCTTTTCAAATAACCTAATTCGACCAATTGATGACGCACATAATTTGGGTAGCGGTCGGTGATAACCAGATGACCTTTGCGCTTTTGCACATCTATGCCGCGCGTCAATTCAGGTGACCAGGTTCCAGCCGCATTGACTGTAATCTTTGCTGAAACGCTTGAGCCATCACGCAATTTTACGCCGTCAGGCAATACTTCAACGACTGCTTGACCGAGGCGCAACTCTGCTCCGTGCAGGAGCGCCTGTTCAAGCAGGAATCGCGCCGCACAAGGCGGATAGATAACGCTGTCTTGAACAATACGGAGCCCGCCGGCAAGCCCTTTGCGAAGGTTCGGCTCGGCTTCTGCAAGAGCTTGGCCATCTAAAACTTCAACCGCCACGCCGCGTTCTTTGTAAAACCTTTCTTTGCGTTTTACTTCCTGCATCTCTTCATCATCTGCCGCAACCCATATGGTGCCACAATTGTCATATTCACCATCGCCTGGCATATCTTCGGCAAGCTCTTGCCAGAGTATTTGCGAATAGCGCGACAAAGCGAACTGCGCTTGTGAATCATCCATCACGACAATGTGGCCCATTCCTGCGGCCGTCGCGCCTCCGGCTATGATGTTGCCTTCGATGATGACGACACGCATCCTCGCGCGGGCGCACTCTAAGGCGCAAGCCGCGCCAACAATGCCCGCGCCGATGATCGCTACATCATAGGCGGTCTGAGTCATCTGCGAATTCCCATGCAGAACGGATCGCGCTCATCAAGTATCAAATCGGCTTCGGCAGTGATAAAGGCAGAGCCTGTGATGCTCGGATAAATCTTGTCGTCAATGATTGCAACGCTTCCTTCAAAAACGCTGCCGACGATGCTCTCCTGTCGCCACACCTGTCCTTCGGCAAACTTCCCGTCGGCATAAAGACAGGCGAGTTTTGCGCTGGTGCCTGTGCCGCAGGGCGAGCGGTCATAGGCTTTGCCCGGACACAAGACGAAGTTTTTGCTGTTGACTCCTTCAAGTTGCGAGGGCGCAAATAACTCTATGTGATCAATCTCTTGACCGTGTGCTCCTGTGATGCCACGCTCGCGAAGCGCCTGGCGTATGCGCCAGGTGAATTCGGTTAATTGGTCAAGATTGGTTAGGCTCAAATCGAAGCCGTGTTCGTTGACCAAGAAGAACCAGTTGCCGCCCCAAGCGATGTCGCCATAGACCATTCCGTATTCTTGCACATCCACAGCGACACGCGCTTGATGGCGGTAGCTCGGCACATTTTTGATAGTGACATTGCCGGATTCGTGAAGCTGCGCTTCGATAATGCCAACCGGTGTTTCTATACGATGTGTGCCGGGTTCGATGCGTTTCAGATAGGCAAGTGTAGCGACCAGTCCAATGGTTCCGTGTCCGCACATTCCCAGATATGCCACGTTGTTAAAGAAGATAACGCCCGCCGCCGAAGTTCTCTCAACAGGAGCGCAAAGCAGTGCGCCGACCATGGCGTCCGAGCCGCGCGGTTCGTTGACGATGGCGGAACGAAAATCATCGTATTCGGTTTTGAATCGCTCCAGTCGAGCCGCCATCGAACCTGTCCCCAAATCGGGTTGACCGCTAATTACGATGCGGGTAGGTTCGCCGCCTGTATGAGAATCTATTACCTTGATTCGTTTCATCTTATGTTTTGCCTGCCAGCATGTTTTGATCGTCGGCTTTATTCCATAATATCGGCTCACTACATTCAGTATTGCATGCTTAGTAAAGCACTGAATCAAACGTCTGTCTTGAATGAATGCAAGATTCCTTGAACGCGATTAAGGATAGTGTGGGATGGCAGCCTCAATAATCAAATCAAAAATGCTCCCTGTCTTAATTTTTTGATATGTAACCATTTCAGGTATCCGCTTGTCTATATCAAGTGTGCGGACGAACTTGAAAGAATTTAAGTAAAGGACAGAAAGGTAGAAATGAAAATAAATAATAAAGTTAAAACATTAGTAGCAGCAATCATTATGGCTATGGTTGTTTCCGCTTCGTTTGTGATGGCGCAATCAACGGACGATCAGTCCGTAAATAAGCGAGGACATCGCGGAGCGCGAGAGTTTTCCGGCAAACGCGGCGGACCTGGAATGTCTGGTCGTATGTTCAGAAATCTTGATCTGACGGAGGAACAGCAAGCGAAACTCAAGCAGATTCGTGAAAGCCACAGCGAAAGCACAATGGCGCTGCGTCAGCAAATTCGAACACAGATGCAGGCTTTGCATCAGGCAGATCAAGGCGCCACATTCGACGAAGCTCTGGTCAGAGAGAAACTCGCTCAAGTTGCGCCGTTGCGAGCCAAACTGATGGCAGAGGAATTCAAAATCCGTCAAGAGATGCTTTCTATATTGACGCCGGAGCAGAAGACCAAGCTTGAACAGTCGCGCGAAGAGTTCAAGGCAAAAAGAGGCGAACGTAAGGCGCGAAAATCTTAACTCAGGTTTAAGATGAGAATGGAGGATTCAACGAATTGAGTCCTCCATTTATTGATTTTGTTGCTGGTAGGAGCGCCTCTGGAAAAACCATATGAACAAGCTTCTGACCTGGAGTTGGTCGGTCTCGCGCGCAAAAGGGATGAGGCGGCTTTCGAAGAGATCGTGCATCGCCACAGCGGGCGCGTCTTTCGGATTGCGAGTAAGTTCTTTCGTCAGCGAGAAGCTGTTGAAGATGCCGCGCAGGAAATTTTTTTGCAAATTTATAGACAGCTTTCCTCCTATGAAGAGCGCGGCTCGTTTGAAGGTTGGCTTTCGCGGATTGCAACCAATATGTGTATCAACATACTGCGCAGCGCAAAACGGCGACCCGAATTTACCATCGCCAATTTGACGAAAGATGAAAACGATTGGATGGAGCAAAGACTAAGCGATATTGCAGACCCGCGACAAGGGTCTATTGAAAGCAAACTGGTTGCGGCGGATTTGGCTGAAAAGCTGCTTGAGAAAGTATCTGCCGATGATCGCGCCGTACTGACACTGATAGATGGCAATGAGTTATCTATCAAAGAGGTGGCAGGGATGACAGGCTGGTCAGAATCGAATGTGAAAGTGCGAGCCATGCGGGCTCGCCAGCGTATGCGACAGGCATTGGAAAAATTGCTTAACAGAAAAAAGAGTATAGGAAGCGGCGGCAAAGCATGAAAAACGAACACATCATCAGCATACTTGAAGAACAACCTCTCAATCGTTTAGGTGACAGCGAAAAAGCGACGCTCGAAGCGCACGTAGCCACTTGTCTCGATTGCTTACATGCCTATCAGGCGGCGGCGATTTCAGCGGAGATTCTTCACGCCAGGGCAGACGAAATCATAGAGCCAACGCCGTTCTTCAAAACCCGTGTGATGGCTGCGCTGCGCGAGCAACAAGCCGAACAGCCCTCCTCGTTTGCCGCGATGTGGAGAGCGGCGCGCGCCGTAATCGCTTCAATGGTTGTGACGGTCGCTATTTTGCTGACGCTGAATTTTTATATCGGCGGCGTACCCTCACAGGTTGCGTCCACTGAGGTCTCTGGAAACGGAAGCATCTATTCGACAGAATCGGTCATCCTGGATAATGGCAACAATTCCGACGATCTGACGGACAATCAAGTGCTGTCAACTTTATATGAGGCACGATAACTTATGGAAAATGTAAGTAAAAATAAATGGCAGGTGCGATTGGCTGCATTAGCCTTGTTCGCTATGGGGTTTTTGGCGGGCGCATTGGTTTTGAATCTCTATCATGTGCGAAATCTGGCTACTTCGGATTCCTCCGGGCGAGGACACCGATCGCCGTTTTTCAAATCCGAGAACCTCACCGAGCAACTCAACCTTACCGCTGAACAATCAACAGAAGTGGAGAATATATTCAACGAGGCGAGAACGCAGTTGACAGAGGTTCGCAAACAGTCGGAGCCGAAATTCAGTGAGATTCGCAAACAGACAGAAGAGCGACTCCAGCAAGTTCTCACCCCTGAGCAGTGGCAACAATTCCAGCAGTTGAAAAGCGAGATGCGAGAGCGGCGCGGAGACCGTAAGCGCGGGCGAAAAGATAACGAGAACTCTCGATGAATTCTGCTGTCATCACAACAAAAAGAGCACGAGTGAGATTGAAAATGAAAAAGAAGTTTACCCTGACACTAGCTATCATTTTGACGTTGATGAACTTTAGTTCGTTTGCTTCAGCGGCGGTTGCCCAAAATGTCGTGGAACTGCGCGGCACGGTCAAAGATCAAACAGAGGCTTTTTTGTCCGCTATAACAGTGGTTCTGGAAGACGCGAAAGGTAAAAAAAACACCACCCAGAGCGATGAGCGCGGGCGTTACCACTTCGGCAATCTTCAACCAGGCGTCTACACCTTGAAAGTTGAAGTCGAAGGCTTCACACCTTTCAATGAACCGCTCGATCTGACGACCAGAAAGACTCTCTCTTTCGATGTCACGCTCAAAGTCATGATCACCGAAAACATCGAAGTCAAAGATGATAAGGCAATCATTTCTACGGAGCCGGACGCCAATCTTTCGGCGACAACTCTGACGGCAACGGATCTGGAGGCTTTGCCGGATGATCCGGATGAACTGCTCGAAACTTTACAAATGATGGCGGGCGCTTCGGGTGGACGCGATGGTTCGTCTATCTTTGTGGACGGCTTTCGCGAGCGCGGTCGCATACCCCCCAAAGAAGCCATACTGAGAATACGATTGAACTCGAATCCATTCTCTGCGGAGTTTAACGAACCCGGTCAAAGCCGTATCGAAATCATCACCAAGCCCGGTTCAGACACCATGCATGGAGGTTTTCGCTTTAACTTCAACGACGAGTCCTTGAATGCGCGCAACGCTTTTGCCCCATCGCGCGCGCCTCTGCAAGTTCGCAGCTACAGCGGCAACTTTAATGGTCCGATCATACGCAATCGTTGGGGGTATTTTGTGACCATGGATAAGCGTGAACAGGATGAAAACGATGTCATCAACGCCACCATTCTCAACCCCACGACGCTGGCTCCCGAATCGTTTCAGCAGACGGCTCTGACGCCAACCCGATCAAGCAATTTTTCCTTTCGCACGGATTATCTGGTGACTGCCAAACAGACGTTCGGTGTGCAGTATCGTTACTCAAACAGAGAGCAGTTGAACGGTGGATTGGACAACGGTTTCGATTTGCCGGAACGCGCTTATGATCGCAAGTCAGGTGAGAGTACTTTCCGTTTTTATCTGACCAGCATCGCTTCCGAGCACGCCGTTAATGAATTGCGATTGCAAATGAGCAAGGACAAAAGTGAAACCCGCGCTCTGACGGACGCGACAGCCATCGTCGTCTTCGATGCTTTTAGCCAAGGCGGCAATCAGGGGAATCTCTTTTCGGATACCAGAGAAAGAGAACTGGAATTGGTGGATAACCTCACCTACATTTACGGCAAACACACCTTTAAGGTTGGCTTTCGCGCCGAAGGGAGCCGTCGCGAAATTTTCAACCGCGCCAATTTCGGCGGCACCTTTACCTTCGGCACAGACCTGGAACGCGACGCTGTGGGAATTCCTGTTGTTGACGCTGATGGAAATACCATTCCAATTTCGTCGCTCGAACTCTATCGCAGAGTGTTGGCGGGAGAGTCTGGATATCGCCCTTCACAATTTTCAATCGTCAAAGGCGATCCTGCGGTGAGCATTTCGCAATGGGAGATGGGGTGGTTTGCACAAGACGATTGGCGATTGTCTCCTCGGCTGACTCTTTCATTCGGACTGCGACATGAATTCCAAACCAATCTTGGCGACAAAAGAAATCTTGCGCCGCGCTTCGGACTTGCCTGGCAACCTGACAAGAAAAGCACTGTGAGAGCAGGCGCGGGACTCTTCTACGATTATGTCGAAAGCGGCATAACGCTCGACACCTTGCGTCTGAATGGACAGCTACAGCGACAATTCGTGATTCAAAGACCGGGCTTTTTCCCCAATATTCCTAACATACTGGATGGCGCAACCCAGCGGCAGCCGACCATTCGCATAAAAGAGGCAGACCTGAAATCGCCTTACGCAATGATCTCGACGATAAGTTATGAAAGGGCTCTGCCGGCAAATCTCTTCGCCTCGTTTGGCTATACCTGGAGTCGCGGAGTTCATCTGCTGCGCTCAAGAAATATCAACGCGCCATTGCCGTTTGCCGTAGAGCAACCGTTTCCGGGTCAAGGGCCGATTTTGCAATATGAATCGTCGGGGCTTTCCACACAAAATGAGTTATGGACAAACCTGCGCTGGAATTATAAGAGGGTATCGTTGTCGGGCAGATACACGATCGCATCGGCGCGCAGCAATACGGATGGAGCAAATCAGACTCCTGCAAACTCTTATGACTTGTCAACGGAGTGGGGACGTTCGGGCCGCGACGCGCGTCATCAATTATTCATGAATGGTTCCCTCACTTTGCCCTGGCAGGTGAGATTGAATTCTTTCATCAATATCACTTCGGGGCGACCTTTTAATATCACGACGGGGCGCGACAACAATCGCGACACGCTTTTCAATGATCGCCCGGCGTTCGCCAGTGCGGATGATTCGGAAGCGATTGTCACCAGGTTCGGCATTTTTAATCCCAACCCTCAAGTGGGCGACGAGATTATCCCGCGCAACTTCGGTCAAGGACCCGGAGCGCTGAATGTGAGCCTCAATCTCTCCAAGACCTTTAATTTTGGTCCGACGCTCACTCGTGGTTCGGCGCGTGTAGCCACTGCCGGTGGGGAAGGCGCAGATCAACAGGCGCAACCCCAACAGGGAGGCAATAGGCGACCTGGTGGCGGCGCAGGCAGAGGAGCCGGCGGTGCTGGCGGCGGCGGCGGTCGTGGTGGTGCTGGCGGCGGCAGAGGCGGCTTTGGCGGCGGCGGTCGTGGTGGTGGCGGCTTTGGCGGCGACGGTCCTGCTGGCGAGAGTCGTCAAAAGTACAACCTGACGTTGGGCATCAATGTGCAGAATCTCTTCAATACGACAAACCTTGCGAACTTCAATGGTGTGCTGACCTCGTCACGCTTCGGCATCGCAAATCGGGCATTGCCGGCACGACGAATCGAGGCTTCGTTGAGTTTTAGATTTTGATTACGAATAAGACTTTATCTTTGGGTAGTGATAAAAGTAATGAG
>JANMSG010000083.1:0-9276 GCA_031389065.1 Acidobacteriota bacterium
GCTCAAGACAACTCTTCGCCCTCTGTCTTTGATGATGACCGCTTGCACGACATCGCTCTCTTTATATTTTTCGATTTTAATTTCTGTTGCGTGCGAAAGCTTGAATCCGGTTGACACAGCGAGCGCAGAAAGAACCGACGAGGCAGAGGCTTTGCGTTCCCATTTCAGGTAGCGAGAATCGGCGCACCACTTACAAACAATTTCCTGGTAAGGATAACGACTCGAAGTCGCGCCTCCCCAAACCATTTCAGGCGTCGCGGTCAAGCCGCCGCAAACGGCTGTGTAGTAGCCTTCTATGACGCGTGGGTAGAAATTCAGAACTTCCCCAAGGGTTGCGATGACGGCATTCTCGACACGTTTTGAAGCGCGTTGCGCGGACAAATCCTCTTCGCCGCGATAGAGTTGGCAATGGGTCGTGTCGCAAAAATCAAAACCTTCTTTGGGGTGACGGTCTGCATGCGAAACCATAAACGAACGAACAACAACAGCCAGAGCTTTCAAAGACTCTACTGAATTGATGCCGCTCATCTCCGCAGCAACAACCGAAGCAACTGCTCGTTCGCGCTCACTCGTTAAAATAATCTGTAAGGAATTTCGAGATTTCGGCGCGTGAGCAGAAACCAACAATTCACCGCGCACCACGCGCGTCATCTGCTTTGGCAAATTCAATTCAAGTGTAGATGAACCCACAGGAAGAATGCGCGCCTCCTGTGTCGTAGTCGTTTGCTTCAATCTGCCGTAAGCGTCAAGAACAGAGAGCGTGATTTGCTTGCCGGTTTTGCGAATGCGAAGCAGTTCGCCTGCATAGATTCGCGCTTCGTTCAAATTCCCCGCGCTCAGGGAAAACGCTTCGCCTGTTGCGACGCGGACGTTGAGTTGTTGCGGCTCAAAGAGCCCAAATAGCCCCAGGCGAACCATTTCTTTAGGGCTTGCAAAAGAAGCCGTCACCAACAGGAAACAGGTTGCAATCAGATTCAGCATAGATGATTGAATTTTGGCGTTCGATTAAAATCAAGAAGCCCGGCAAGAGCCGTTCTTGCCGGGCTGGGTTGCCTACTGAAACGTCAGGCAGTTTTTAACTTTCAATCGCTTTGAGCGGCGCCGTTGTCAGTCCTGCACTCGATACTTCGGCGGCGACAGCTTGTTCATCTTCTACATTTTCGAACATCTCTTTGAAGCGGTCGCGATACGGATCAATCAGGGCGCCGCCTACTTCTTTCGTAAAGACCAGTTTGCCGCCCGATGAATCGTAATCCACCACCAGCAAATCGCCTGTGACGACTTGACCTGTGGCAACCAGATTGGAAATTGCATAGACCAGGAAGCGCTCAATCGAGCGTTTCAAATGGCGCGCCCCATATTTGAAGTCTATCCCTTCATCGAGCAAAAATTGTTTCGCCGCTTCGGTGCAGGAGAAGACGAATTTTTCACCTGTGCCGCGCATGATTCGGTTCTGCACTTGCGAGAGTTCCAGTTCGAGAATCTCCTTCAAATGATAATCTTTCAGGCTTCTGAAAACCACCACTTTATCAATGCGGTTCATGAACTCCGGCGAGAATTTGCGCTTCGCCGCTTCAAAGGCGGTGCGATAAATTTTTTGATCTACGTCGTCTTCCATCATCCCTTTGCCGCGCGCCGGAGCAAAGCCTATGGAACCTGTGATGAGTTCGCTCATCTCCTTGGCGCCCAAATTCGAGGTCAGACAAATCATGGAATTTGAAAAATCTACGCGACGATTATCGCCAAGCGTCAGCGTCGCTTTGTCGAGTATGCCTAACAACAATTGCCAAAGCGAATCCGATGCTTTCTCAATTTCATCAAAGAGAATGAAGGTCAGCTTATTGTGTTCCGTGTGATATCTGTCGAGATTTTCCTGGGTCAGCATCGGCGCCGTTTCGCGGTGTCCCAGATAACCTGGCGGCGAACCGATGAGCTTGGCAATTTCGTGCGAGTGCTGAAACTCGGCGCAGTCAATTTTGACCACCGCGTTCGAGTCGTTGAACAAGACTTCGGCGGCGGCTTCGACGACGCGAGTTTTGCCAGATCCTGTTGGTCCCAGAAACATCATCGTACCGACTGGGCGACCTGGACTTTGCATTCCCGCAAGATAGATTTGATACAGTCCTGAAAGTCTTCGCACAGCGCGTTCTTGCCCGATGATGAGCGAGGTCAATTTGTCTTCGAACTCCTGCGCGCGATGGCTCTTCAATTCAGGGTTTAACGATATTCTGTTTTGCTTTTTTCCTTTTGTCTCTTCCACTTTTACTTACTCCCTCAGATAAGATGCAAAAAGCGCTTCTTACGTTCAGAACTTACTTTCACTCATCTTATCGGTAGTGAGAAAAAACGATTTACCAACTACGAAATCCAATCGGGAGGTCTCTGCCGGATATTCAAACTTGAAAACTCAAAATTGAACATCTTGACTTGCGATGCAGATTCCATCTTCGCAAACGGGGCTTCTTCTATGGTTGGTCACACTTTTATTCTACTGCTATTTTTTTGTCAAGCTATTTATTTGCGTTCCCGGGGTCGGGAGTCTGGAGTCTAAGCTTATCAGTCCATATTTTCGATCAAATAAATTCGAAAAAGTGTTGGCAAAAACCTATATCTGTCAGGCTAAAACTGAAACGAGAAACCAGAAGCTAGAAATTATTTTTCCCCTGCCCATACAGAGCACGACCCGGCGTATTTTTCGTATGCTCGCCGTTGTCAATCACCAGCCTGCCGTTGATTATAACAGAACGGAATCCTTCGGCAAATTGATGCGGTTGGGCAAAAGTCGCTTTATCGCCCACAGTCTGCTCATCAAAAATCACCAGGTCGGCAGCCATCCCCTTGCGAATCAAGCCGCGATCCCAGAGCCTGAAGGTAGCCGCAGGCAGCGAAGTCATCTTTCGCACAGCGTCTTCCAAGCTGATGATTTTTTTCTCGCGCACATACTTCCCTAGCACGCGCGCGTTGTTGCCGTAGCCTCTGGGGTGCGGCACGCCGTTGCCAATTTTTTGCACGCCGCTGTCAGAAGCGATCATGGTGTAAGGCTGCGCGATGATGCGTTCAACGTCCGATTCGGACATCTTGTGATAAATCATTCCTGCCGAACCCGCCAGATACATGTTGATGATCTGCTCAGCCTCTTCTTCGGCGCCCGCGCGACCGCGAGCCATTTTGGTAATTTCAGGAATGCTCTTGCCTTCATACGTTTTATTTGGCTGGTATCCGGCAACCACCGCATATGACCAATCTTTGAAACCGCTTCGGTTTATCGAGGCAATCATCTCGCGTTTGATTTTTGCGCGCATCGAAGGGTCGTCCAATCTCGATTTTGCTTTTTCGCGTCCGCCTTCCAAAACCCACGAAGGCAAAGCCGTATTCAACGAAGTCGAAGACGCTGTGTAGACGTATTGGTCAACCGTTACTTGTTGTCCACGGGCGCGCGCCGCAGCGACCATCTTGCAAGTTGAGAGGCTCGCCCCCCAGAGCTTTTTCGAGGAAACTTTGAAGTGTGAAATATCAACAGGTAGTTTCGCCTGTTCGCCAATCGTCAGGGTCTCTTGAATGGAATCGGTAATGTTGTTTCCTTCATCGCGCATATGGGTTGCGTAAATGCCGCCGTTACGCGCCACGACCTTGGCAAGCTCGACGATTTCATCGGTCTTTGCATAGGTGCCCGGCACATAAATCAAGCCTGTTGACATACCGACTGCGCCCTCGCGCATGGCTTTGTCAACGATCTCGCGCATCCGTTGTAATTCTTCGGCAACAGGCGCGCGGTCTTCTTCCTTCATCACTTCGCGGCGAACAGAGCCGTGCCCAACGAGGGTTGCGAGATTGACAGACATGCCTTTGGCTTCGAGAGCGGATAAGAATTTACCCACCTCAATTACCGACCCGCCACAATTCCCTGTGATGATGGAAGTCACCCCCATGTAAGCGAAATTGTCTGCCGTAGGGTTATCGCTCAGGCTGCCTTCGACATGCGTGTGAACGTCTATAAATCCCGGAGCGACGATCATGCCTTGCGCGTCAATCACTCGCGCAGCGCGTTTTGCGTCAACTACGCCGACAGCAACTATACGGTCGTCTTTGATGGCAACCGCGCCGTAAAACCAGGGGTTTCCTGTGCCGTCAACGATGCGCCCGTTTATGATTGCCAAATCGTAATCCGATTGTGTTGCGCTCGAATGAAAGAATGGCGCGATGGTGATGAAGGCGATTGCCAGAGATGCAGCAACCAATTTTTTAAACATAGCGTTACTCCCGAAGATGCAGGCTTTCTATGGCGAGAGAATAACACACAACAAAGTGTGTATGAAGCAGGCTAATACGAAGAAGAGGGTAAAAATCGGCGCATCAGGCAAAAAAGGCGCGAGGTAATGACCTCGCGCCTTTCCAGAGATATTTTGGGTTTTCATTTTTATCGTTGCGGCAATTGTACGACAAGGACGCTGCCATTGTGCAAGGTGCCGCTAAAACCTGTCTCTGTAACTGCGGCTCTGTTCAACTGCTTGTCAACCCCCACCGCTGTGGGACTGGTGCCATCAGGCAAGGGCAATTCTGCGCGCAAAACCAAAGTCGCAAGGTCTATGACATAAAGTATGTTCAGACTCTTATTGACGACCACAGCCATGTTGGTTTCAGGGTTGATCGCAACATCGCCTTCGGCAAACTCTGTCCTGACAAGGCGAATTGGAATGCGCGCCAGTTCTTGACCTGCGGCAATGTCGAACACAAAAACCGCGCCGTCGCGCAAGTTCAAAGCGACGGCAAAATTGTTCGCGGGATTGATGGCGATTTTGTCAAAAATTGTATTTGCTTTTGCCGATGTCGCTATCTCTTTAAGGCGACGGAAAGGGGCGCGCGCTTCATAGACCAACAACGTATTCCTGCCGTTGCCGTCCGAGCCTGTAAAAACAAATTCGTTGGTAATCGGGTTATTGGCTACTGCAAACAGGGAAAGGCTTTCGTCGCGCGTCGTCACTGCGCCTGACGCAAGATCCAGAAAGTAAGCGCGTTTATTGTTCGGATTGAATAAGGCTGTGAAGGCTGCAGCATTGGTATTGGGGTTACTGGCCACCGAAAACGGATGCACATTGCCTTGAGAAATCGTGCGAACGGAGCCGTTGTCTAGATTGATGATCGAAAGCATTCCGTCGCCTCCCGAGATGGAATCGGCGGGGCTGACTGCGACCATGTTGCGCGAGCTGGGATTTACGCTCACTCCTGAAGTTCGGCTATCGCCTAACGTAGAAGTGCCATCCACATTGTCAAAGATGCGAACCACACGCGCCTCATTCAGGTCAAACTCAACAATCGAGTCATGCGCGGCATCGGCTATAAATGCGCGATGCGAAGCCGAATCAACGGAGGCGCTAACCGGATGGCCTACGCCCGCTTGTCGGCTGTTGAAATCGGCATCGTTCGGGTCATTGAATAAGGTGCTGCGAGTCGGCTCTATTGAAACTTTCACGGAGCCCTCACTGGGTCCTTTCAAGAGTAAAGAGAGGGTGTTTTGCGATTGCAGCCGCACGGCTAAAACAAATGTTCGTAACCCCTTATTCAAGGTAACCAGTTCTTGGCCGTTGAGTGTAATCGTCGCTTTCTTCACGAATTGCGAACCGTTGCCATCGCCGTTAATTGCCGTCAGCGTGTAAGGAATTAAGCTGTTCGGGGTGCTGAAATTTCGTGTGTATCGCGCTTTGCTCTCACCGCTTTTGACAAAAGTTTCAGTGAAGGTGTCGGATTGCGCCTGCACGTTTTGAGAAGGCAAATTGAGCCCCGACAGTAAAGAAACAAATAAAGCAAAAACGGCAAGTAAAACAGTTGTTTTTCTGATCTGCGACATTGATTCTCTCCAAAGTTAAAGATGAAGTTGGAACTGCTAAGGATTGTTTTCCCTCTATGCAAAAAATGTTAATAGAGATGATTTTCCAGAATAAAAATAATCAATAAATTAAAATCACTCGATGGATGGGGAAAGAAATGAGCGATGTTACCTGAATCGGTTAGGGCAAAAATTAGAGCCTGCTGATCAAACTTCAGCAGGCTCTTTCATAAAAATTCTCCGGTAAAGCGGTTTGCTAAAATTGCTGCTCAGGAAAGGTTCGCATAGCCGCCGCGAAAATAGAGCAGCGGTTTGTTATCCGTCAATCCCGTCGCTTCAACCTCGCCGACAACGATCATATGATCGCCGCCCGCATAGTTGTGCACGACTTTGCATTCCAGCGTAGCAAGCGCGTGATCGAGCAAAGGCGAGCCGTTCAGGCCTTCCTTGTAGCCTATGCCCTCAAAACGATTCGGCTCTTTTGAAGCAAAGCGGCGAGAGAGTATCTCTTGTTCTTCGCCCAGTATGTTTACGGCAAACGAGCAGCCTTCGACAAGGTGTTCAACGAGCGAAGAACGAGTATCTATGCAAACCAAAATCAGCGGCGGATTCAGTGACACAGATGAGAAGGCGCTGACCGTAATCGCGCGCAACTCGCCATCCTTGCATTTGCTTGTGACCACCGAGACACCGCTGGCAAAACGACCGAGCGCGCCGCGAAATTCCTCATTGTTTACAGGCATTTTCTCTCCTCTGAAAATGGTGAGCAAACAGTTCGTTTGCTCTACATTTTCCTGGTTTCAGGGCGCAATGCAATCTAATAGATTGCGCAACCTCTACGGCTCCTTTTAAAAAGCCTATTGCGCAGGCTTTTTGTATTTGTCTATGAAAGCCTGTAGCCCATCTGCTGAATTCTTGTGGCGATATTTGTAATACGATGTCAAGATTGGCAAGAGCTGGTCGTGCAGAGCCTGATATCTTGCATCTCCCTGTGCCAAGCCAACACCATGAGCATACAGTTCGATAACTTCATCAATTTTCGCGTTGGCGCGTTTGAGAGTTTCGTCTTTGAGCGGTCCCGTCATCATTGTTTTGAAGCGTTCTGCAAGGACTTGATACTCTTCATCCGCCAGACTGCCAAGCATCGCGTAGTTGAAAGGTTCATGGGGATTTAGCGATACAGATTTTTCAAATTTAGCCTTTGCTTCCTCTTTCTTGCCCGACATGTAAGCGACCAGTCCAAGTGATTGATACAGGATCGGCTGCCATTGAGTCTTAAATCTTGCCCAGTCCTCTGCGCTGTAGTTTTCAGGCATCTTGTCGGCTTCGATCAAGGCAATGGCTTTTGTTACGTAGGTGACGCTCTGGTGCGCATGGGTGGGGTTGTTACGTTTGGCTTGTTCAATTCCGGCATAGCCGAGTTGCGTTAAAACCGCAGCGTCTTCAGGATTCTTTTCCAGATACGTCGCGCCTGCTTTGAACGCTTCGTCTACTTTGTTCGCTTTCAAATAAGCATCTATCAAAACGATATGGATGAGACCAGCTTCTTTCGCATCCGTAAAAATGCTGAGAAAGGTTTGCGATAAAGGTACCTGCGCTGTGGGGTCCGCTTTGCCAATCTCGCCGGATAGATACCTGGCAACATCGAATCGTTTGATGCTTTTCGGGTATTTTTTAATAAACTCGCCGGCAGCCTGCAATTTTGCGTTAATGTCCGGGGCTGTTTCCAGCTTTGTCAAAGCCTTCGCCTCGTCGGCAGAGACTTGCGGGGCCTTTTTGTCTTTGTCTTGAATTAGAGAATAATAAGCATTTGCCGGAGCCGCGCCTGCTATCGTTGTCGCAATTAAGCACAGCACGAGCGCCCGCGTTGCGGGAAATAGGGATGCTTTCATGATTAAACCTCTCATTTTATTTTTGGGGATTCCACTCAAAGGTTGCGAGCGTAATGTCGCAACAATTTTCTATTGTGCTTGATTGGCAGGACGCTTGGCAAGCTGACAAAATGTAAAGGCGGGCAACGCAATTGGCAGCAATTTATTCTCAATGTTTGACCCTAAGCAAAGGATCTTGTGTTGCACGTTCGGTGGAGAATAAAATCTCAGTAACAAATTAAAGCCCGCAAGAAGGGAGAGAAGTACAATGAGAAAGAAATTTTACGCAAGCCTAGTTGCTTTCGTATTGATCGCCGCAGTTTCAACAGCAACCATGGCGCAAGACTGGGACAACGCCATCTCGCTCTTTAATCAAAAGCAGTATCGCCAAGCTGCCAAAGCTTTTCACACCGTGCTGAAAAACAATCCAGATTTCTGGAAAGCGTGGTATTACATCGGCGTCAGCCATTACAATTTGCAAGGCTACGAAGATTCAATAGATGCTTTTGAAAACTACATCAAAGGCGCAGCAAAGGACGAGAAAGCGCTAGCCGCAGGTTACTACTACACGGGCTTCTCTCACTATCAACTCAAGCAATATGACAAAGCGATTCCGGCGCTGACAAAGTACATAAGCCTTTCGGAAAAGTTGCAAGAGAAATTAGAACCGACAACGCGCGCCGCGCTCGGTCGCGCATACATTTTCACGGATAAATATAACGAAGCGATTCCGGTGCTCACCGCCAGCAATAACGAGATGAAAAGCAGCGCGAATAATTATTACTACATTGGTTACGCGCATCAAAAGCTCGGTCGCACAGATCAGGCAATCGCCGCGCTCAATCAAGGCTTAACCGTTGATGCGAAAGACGTGGACATCCTGAGTCTGCTCGGCGATTTGTATTTGGCGCAAAGCAAACAAAATCCCGGGGCTGTGAAACAAGCCATCACGGTTGGCGAAAAATTGGTCGCTGTGCGAAATGATGAACGCTCGTGGGTGCTGCTCGGTAATTCTTATCTGCTAGACAAGCAGTACGCCAAAGCCGCGCCGTTTCTCGATAAATACGCGCGCGCTCACACGGATGCCAGCAGCGCCTGGATCAATTTAGGCATCGCCTATTCGCGTTCGTCGCAATGGAAACCTGCTGCCGAAGCTTTGGAGCAAGGCTCGAAACTTGCACCGACGAATGTCCCTGTGCTTTTGGAATTGGGCTACGTTTACGAAAGCGACAAATTGCTCGATAAAGCGATGAGCGCTTACGAGCGTGCTTATAAAGTTTCAGGGCAGAAAGACGAGACCGCAAAACAAGGACTTGAGCGCGTAAAATATAATAAGGAACAACCGGCAACCAATACTCCGCCGACCACGACGAAAAAACCTGTGACCGCAAGCAAGCCGCGCTCCGGCAGAAAGTAAAATTGAGAAGCCTTGAGATAGACTACTATAGCTTTTAAGAAAATGTTTTTTTGAGAAATCGGATTATAAAGCCAAAGCCTTAGGCGGCAAAGCCGAACAATGCCAAGATCTCTTTTGGCGCATTGGCAAATTTCACCAGCGCCTGTTCGACTTTTTCTTTCAAC
>JANMSG010000117.1:0-3198 GCA_031389065.1 Acidobacteriota bacterium
AGCCCGGTTCCCCGGCATCGCTGTTGAAGATTTAGGAGAGCAGCTCCGTCTTACGATTCCGGATAAATATCGTGTCGGACACGAAGAGCACTTTGCTCAGGTGACTGACCGCTTCCTTGATTATTTCAAAAATCCAAAGTCATTACCTTCCTGGGAAAAGCCTAACATGTTGGCGAAATACTATGTGACAACCAGAGGTGTTGAATTGAGTCGGCAGAGTCATTGAGAGGAAATGTCCAACAGAACTGACCGCTGCCTGACAAGCGGCCTAAGCGTTTGAAGCAAGAGAAGCTCACCATAAAGCGAGAGGGTCAATGAAGAAAATACCTATCGTAGCAGAAGATTTGCGCGGCGTGTTTGCCGTACCGCCACTGGCGCGGCGCGAGAATGCTCGTCGCTCCCTCGATTTTGAACAGAATGATTTAATCGTTCGCCACATCATAGACGGGGGTGTCACACGCTTCCTCTATGGCGGCAATGCGTTTTTGTATCACACGACGCTTGCCGAATATGAACAACTGCTGGAATGGCTCAGCCGTTTCGCGGATGATCTGTGGGCCATTCCAAGCGCCGGTCCAACCTTCGGGCGGGCGATGGATCAAGCGCTGTTGTTGCGCAACTATGGTTTTCCGTGCGTGATGATGTTGCCTTGTGCAGACCCGCGCGACATTCCCGGACTCGAACGTGGGTATCGCGAAATTGCCGAAGCTGCCAATGCCAGTCTGATCGTTTACCTCAAGGAAGAGAACAATCTCGGAGCCGACAAAGAAGCCGGACTCGATGCCGTGGCGCGACTCGTTGACGATGGCGTGTGTGTAGGCATCAAGTATGCTGTTGTCCGCGAAGATCCCACGCATGACGCCTATCTTGACGAATTGCTCAAACGTGTAGACCGCCAATTTGTCACAAGCGGCATCGGCGAACGTCCGGCGATAACCCATCTGCGCGATTGGCAGCTACAGGGCTTTACAACAGGGTCAGGCTGTATCGCTCCACGTTTGAGCCAGAGGCTTTTTGATGCCTGTGGGCGAGAAGATTTTGCAGAGGCTGAGGCCTTGCGGGCTCATTTCATAGCGCTTGAAAACTTGCGCGACCAATGGAGTCCGGCAAAGGTTCTCCATTATGCAACCGAGTTGGCAGGCATTGCCAAGATAGGCCCTGTGCCGCCTTACCTTTCTGCTTTGTCTCTTGAGCAACAAGAGGAAATCGCGCCGGTTGCTCAAGATTTACTCAAACAGAACTCCTTAGCAGTGACGAGTTGAATGAATGGATGAAAACCATGATGGAACCAGTGGAACTGCGCAGCAAATTTTCAGGCGTGATTGCTTTTCCTGTTACCCCTTTCAAAAAAGATCTGACGCTTGATCTGGCAGGCTTGCGCCATAACCTGACGAAACTCATAGAGCATCCGATTTGTGCTGTGGTTGCAGCGGGCGGAACCGGCGAGATGTATTCGCTGACGCCTGCCGAACATTTACAGGTTATCAAAACTACTGTGGAGACGGTCGAGGGGCGAGCGCCGGTGATTGCCGGAGTCGGCTTCAATCAAAGCATGGCTGTTGAAATGGCGCAGGCAGCCCAAAGCTCCGGGGCAGATGGCATTCTGGCGTTGCCGCCTTACTATCCGCAGGCTGATAACGAAGGAATGCTCGAATACTATCGCGCCATCGGTCAGGCGACGCATCTGGGCATGCTCATCTACAGCCGCGACTGGGCTATTTTCTCTCCGGCAATGGTCGAGCGTCTGACCAGCCTTCCGACACTCGTCGCCTGGAAAGACGGACAGGGTGATGTGCGGCGTTACCAGACAATTATCAATCGCGTTGGCGACAGGCTCTATTGGATTGGCGGTGCAGGTGATGACGCTGTGCCTGCTTATTACAGCATAGGCATTCGCACCTACACTTCGAGCATAGCGACGGTCGCGCCGCGTTTGTCGCTTGCGCTGCATGAGTTGGCTGTAGGCGGTCACACGGATGAGTTGATGGAGTTGATGCACAGCTGTGTGATTCCGCTTTACGCATTGCGGGCGCGACGCAAGGGGTACGAAGTGTCAGCGATGAAAGCGATGATGGATATGGTGGGACTAATTGGTGGTGAGGTGCGCCCACCGCTTGTTGAAGTGCGGCTTGAAGAGAGAGAAGAATTGCAAGCCATGCTCGATACGTGGCAGCCGTTTTTATCCTAGCAATGATGATGTAGCGCAATCTGTTAGATTGCGTGCCCTGAAAGTACGAGAATCTGATCCATGCAATATAAATGTTCTTTGAAAAAATAATCCTACAACAGTAGCCTGCGAAGCAGGCGATAGCATAAAGCCCAGTATGCAGCGCAGCGGAATGCTGGGTTAGCGCGCAAGAACATGTTCGTGAGCCCGCGAAAGCGGGCGATAGAGCTTGCGATACCACGATCTGTCACCCGCTTCGCGGGCTCATGGAGATATAGGGGTATTTGTCCACCCCGCTCTGACGAACGGGGCTAAATGCTTGCGCCCGCATTCGCGGGCTTGTCGGATTATTTTTTTTCTAAAGAACATACAGATTGCGCTACATTGAATGAGGTGCGATGACAACTTCCAAAACCAATGTTGTGCCTGAGCCCTTGCAGCAGCAGGATGGCGCAGCATCTCTCAAAGATTCATCGCAACGTTGGTGGTTGTTGGCGCTGCTTTTTACAGGCATGTTGATTAGCTACGCGCAACGCGGCGCGCTCAGTGTCGCCGTGGCTCCATCGTCGCAGTCGTCTATGACCAACGACCTGCAGCTATCGGATGCCAGCGCAGGCATTCTGCTTTCAGCTTTCTTCTGGGTTTATTCGTTTATGCAGATGCCGGCTGGCTGGCTGGTAGATCGCTTCGGTGTCAAGCGCGCTTACTCGCTCGGTTTTATTTTCTGGTCGCTGGCTTCAGCGCTGACGAGCGTGGCTCAGGGACTTGCTACTTTGATAGGGCTGCGAGTGGCGTTGGGGGCTGGACAAGCCATTCTATTTCCTGCGACCGCCCGCGCTACTGCCAATTGGTTCCAAGAGCGTGAGCGCGGCACGGTGACGGCGATTTATCTCACAGGCGTTCGTTTTGGTCAGGCGCTGGTCACCTATGTCGGTGCCTACCTTTTAGCACGATACAATTGGAAACTCTTCTTCATTGTGATCGGGCTTGTGCCGCTGGTTTGGCTGCTCCCCTGGTCGAAGTTTTTAGGG
>JANMSG010000139.1:0-2342 GCA_031389065.1 Acidobacteriota bacterium
AGAGCACAAAGATTCAATTGAATCTTTGTGCTCTTTGGGTCTTTGTGGTGAAGTTTAACTCATGCCGTAATCAATATTGCTTCCATAGCGATGTGGCGATTGATATTGCGCACAAGGTTTTGCAAAACGCCTTCTATCTTCTCCACCCAAGCCGTGATTTTTTCAACAGATGTGACCTCTGCGATTTGTTCGAGGCGTTTTAGAATATCGGCGTTGGTCAAGGATTCAACGCTCTTGCCTAACTTCAAATGAAAGATGTCTTCAAGCAGGATCATCAATAAATCTATATGATTTTCAAACTCGGCTTTGTCCAATTTGCGACCTAGATATTCAGCCAGATTCATAAGCTTTATGGTGTCGCGCGTCACCGCCAGAGCTTCGATCAGCTCCATCATCGTACTGCGTTTTTCTTTGTAAACGCCCAAATCAATTTCGAGCGCCCGACCGAGACTGCCGCGCGCCAGCCGCGCCAACAGTTTCGTTTCATCCGCAGGGCGTTTGTAGTTGGCTTGCAAATAGGTTTCCAATTCATCTGCGGCAAGCGGCGCGAAATTCATCATCTGACAACGCGAGCGAATCGTTTCAAGCAGCGCGTAAGGCTTTGCGGTAATCAAGATGAGCAGGGAAGTGTCCGGCGGTTCTTCGAGAGTTTTCAAAATCGAATTCGCCGCCTGCTCTTTCAAGCGATCCGCTTCATCGAGCAGGTACACTCTGCGACGGCCTTCATACGGCATGAAATAGGCTTCCCGCAACATCTCGCGGGTTTGTTCTATCTTGATGAACTGCCCGTCCGGTGCAATGGTTTTCACATCTGTGAATTCACGCGCCGCAAATTTCCTGCAAGTGTTGCACGCGCCGCAAGCATCGCCTTCAAGAGGTTGCTGGCAATTGATGGCTTGGGCGAGGGCGAGGGCGAATTGGAGTTTGCCGACGCCGCGTTGTCCGGCAAATATTAAGCTTTGCCCGATGCGTTCTTGCGCGACCGCGCGTTTGAGCAAGCGTTTGATTCGTTCATTGCCGATGAGTGAAGAAAATTTCATATAAAAGAATCCAGGAGTCAGAAGCCAGAAGAATGAGAAAGTATAAACGATGAATTCTTTCTTGAGAATCAGACAAGAGAGAACTTCAAAATATGATGTGCTTAAAAGGGAATGCTTGATCAATTGCCACTAGCTTCAGCTGGTGGATTAATGCAGCAAAGGCTAATCGGCTTTAGCCAAAGAACAGAAAAACCTCCATTCTCGCTTTAGCTAAAGCCATAAGGAAGAAATTTCATTTTGTGATTTGGCTAAAGCCGTTCTTTATTATTTCCCTCTGACCACGAGCTGAAGCCCGTGGCAATTGATAACAGAAAAATCAGCAGCCGTACTTCTTTAGCACTACTCAAAATATGTCCGTCCACTTTTTAAAGCCAGAGTGATTTCGTAAGCAATTTCATAACAAGAATCAGTAGAAATATAGTTTTATTATCTGCGCGAAATTCCGTAATATAGCTTTCCTGAATGATTCGTGGAGAGCAGGCGAGGTAGCGTAGACTGTCCAGTCTGCGCAAGTCTTACGCCGAGAATGACCTGGAAAGCTAGCAGGTGTTGGTTCCAGTCAAGCGCAGACTCGACAGTCTACGCTACATTTAGGATTCCTATATATTGCCGACTCTGGGAAAGCTAATTATAGCGCTAATCCCACGACACTTGATCGCAAGGCAAAATTGAATAAATCAGGTCAGGAATCCTAAATTTCAAGCAAGAAGTTCTCGATTGGCTTGCCACATTGACGGATAAAGAATTTGCCGATTTGTTTACGAAGTAACTACCGAATCAATGGTGAAACATGGCTGACGATTTCAAATACGATGTATTCCTGAGCCACAGCTCGAAGGACAAAGCGGTCGTTCGCGCCGTCGCCGAGCGCTTGCGGGCGGACAAACTGCAAGTGTGGTTCGATGAGTGGGAGATCAAGCCGCGCACCACGAAAGCTGTCCGAGCAAAGAAGGTAGAGGAAGGACTAGAGCACTCCCGCGTGCTCGTACTATGCATGTCAGCGAATGCGTTCGGCTCCGAGTGGGCGCAGTTGGAGGCAGGCACATTCCGCTTTCGCGACCCGCTAAACAAGGAGCGCCTCTTCATTCTTCTGCGGCTCGACGCGGCTCCCATCAAAGACTCGCTGGCGCAATTCAGTTATATCAATTGTCTATCGAAGGGACGCAAGAAGGAGTATGCGAAACTCCTCGAAGCCTGCCGCCCGTTAGCGAAGCCGCCAGCGGCGGAAGCAGAGGCGGTGCGCGAGCAGTTTCCAGAAAAGACGTTCCAGCTTGACTACAAGGGCGAGGAGATCTATGCCTA
>JANMSG010000161.1:0-7611 GCA_031389065.1 Acidobacteriota bacterium
AGTCTCTCCGGTTTCGTAATCGAATCGTCTCGTGCAGCGGTTCCTTGCCCATAAAAACGAAAGAACAGTGAGGGAAGGGAAAAGATGTTTTGAAATTTCTATAGCATAGTCTGCGGTTGAAGAAGTCCAAACCGCAACCTCAAAATTACTGAAACAAAAGTGCAGGAATCTTTTCACATGTGGTCTGAGATAGACATGGTATTGTCCAACGATGAAATCTTCTTGAACTCTCAAGGGCTCTTCTGTTGCAAACAGTAGAGTCTCATCAAGATCAAGGATTAAGAGTTTTCGTTGAGCATTACCATCAGTCATTTAAGGATCATTGTCCGTTGGTTTTTAACCAGGCTTCGCGCACTCGCAGTTGCGCTGGCGAGGCGTTCGCTACTTCAACAATTTTATAGCGCCTTTCCTTCAATCCTTCCGCATCGAGTTGATAACCGGCGTAGCCCAGAATGTCGTTGTAAGGTGGAACCTCTACACCTGCGACATATTTTCTAAAGAACTTCGTGTAATCGCTCCTGGTTAAGCGATTGATAACTGCAAGCAAATCTTCGGTCGAAAAGCCTTTGCCTCGCAAATAATAATCTTTATAAAGACTACGCATCACATCGTCCAAACCGTATTTGCCATTGGTGTCCTGCAGCATCGAAAGCTCAATCAATGCGCCTAGATTTTGACCTTGCGTGTAGTAAGAAATTTCAAACGGTTGGGCCGTGTCATAACCAATCCAGGTCGAAGTCGAAGAGTCGGCGGGCGAAATATATTTGCGGGCTTCGTTGGTTTCTACACCGCCGATGGCACCCGCTACACCTGCGAGAAAACGATTGCGTTCAATGATGCCTGCGCGATAATTGGTTTTGCTGCTGAAGTAATTGGTGAAGCCTTCGGATACCCACAACAAAGGCGTTTCATTTTCGCGTGAATAATCGTAGGGCCACATTTGAATTGGGCGGATTCGTTTGACGTTCCAGGTGTGAAAAAATTCGTGTGCTGCGGTGCCGATCAACATTTCAGGAGTTGCCACATTTCCGGCTGGAGCAAATGCAACGAACGAGTTTGAATGCTCAAGCGCGCCTCCGGCGTTTGATTCGGGTCTTAGAAAGAAGTAGAAGCAGACCTGTTTTTCATAAGGTAATCCGCCAAAAATCGCGCTCTGCGCCGCATACGCTTTGGCAAGCATCTGTGTGAATTTCTCTGATTTCTCTTTTGAAAAAGCTCCTGCCGGAGTCGCTACGAAATAGTGTGGCTTACCTTCAACTTGAAACGGATAGACATCGAAATTGCCCATCTCGGTTGTTGCATCAACAAGCGTATCGTAATCTGACGCGATGAAGGTTTTCGGGTCAGCGGTCTCTGTGAGCGAGGTCATCAATTTCCAAGCTTGCGGAAACTCAAAGCGCACACGGCTTGGTTTATTGCGATGCCCGACGACCTCTAAAAACAGTTGTGTGCCTGTGAAGAATGCGAAATCTTTGGTGATTTTCGCTTGATTCAAAGCGAGCACAGTGGCTTTGTAATCGAATTCGATTTTGATTTGATTCAAGCCTTTCGTATCAACGCGCCAACTCTGTTTGCGCGTCATCGTGGGCTGTAGCCAATTGCCTTGTGCGTCGGTGATTTTGAACCGCAAAATATTTTTCGCGTAGTTTTCAATGGTGTACCAACCGGGCGTCCAGATAGGCAGCGACAAAGTAACGCTAGGCTCTCTGATATTTTTTACTTCCGTGGTGACGTGGAAAAGCTGTTTGTCAAGGTCTGCGACTGCGACAGTGTAATCAACGCGTAGTTGATTCGATTGCGCAAGCGCCGATGGAGCTAAAAGCAGCAAAGCCAATACAACTGAAGAACGAATCAAAGCGGGAATACGAATTCTCTTTAACATGATTTTCATTCGACCTTTTTGAAATGAAATGTAACCACTTTAGCCAACAAACGGAACGTCTATTTTATCGGCGTGTTCTTTAATCTTTTCGACGATGCCGACGGCTAAAGCTAAAGCGCGGCGTCCATCTTGACCGCTAGTCTTTATGGACGCGCCTGAGACTGCCGCAAGGAAAGACTCTATCTCGATTCGTAGAGGCTCGCCGTGTTCGGTTTCAAGCATGCGATTATCAAAATCAGGTCTGCCTTGTGGTGTGTGATTGATGGTCACCACATTGGTCTCTTGCGTTGCATAATCAATCGAAATATATTGGCTCGGCTGAAAAAATCTCAGCTTTCGCACGCGCTCTGAGGAAACACGGCTCGCCGTCAGGTTCGCAACGCATCCATTTTCAAATTCGATTCGCGCATTGGCTATATCAATTCTGGGAGTGAGAATCGGAACCCCTGCGGCGCGAATTTCAGCGACATCGCTTTGCACAAACGAAAGCACTACATCTATATCGTGAATCATCAAATCCATCACCACATCAATATCAAGGCTGCGCGGTGTAAAGATGCTCAGGCGGTGCCCTTCAAAAAATCTGGGCTTGGTGATGATGCGACTGGCGGCGGAAACCGCAGGGTTGAATCTTTCTAAATGTCCGACCTGCAAAACGGTGTGGTTGCGCTGTGCCGTAGCGATCATTTCGTCGGCTTCGTCGAGCGTTCTAGCGATAGGCTTTTCAACCAGCACAGCAATTCCGGCATTCAACAACTGACAAGCGATTTCGTGATGCGCAATCGTTGGAACGGCTAAACTCACGGCATCCACTTTGCCTATTAACTGGTGGAAGTCCGAAACGTATGACGTGTTATATTTTTGCGCAACGGCTTGCCCGGTGGTTTCGTTGCTATCGCAAACGGCGACCAGGTGGACACCTGCCATTTCCGAATAAATGCGAGCGTGATTCTGTCCGAATTGACCAGCGCCTATACAAGCGACTCTCTTCATTGATGACGACTCCTTAACAGGTGACAGGTGATAGGTAACAGGGAATTAGGTGACAGGGAACAGGTGACAGGGAACAGGAAAAAGACGAAAGTTTTTGAGTACTGTCGTGCAATGACTCCAACCATAAGAAAATGATAAAGGGTATGTTGAAAATTAACTTTCAGGGCGAGCGAAAAATTTCCCGGAAGCGCAGTCCCTGCCTGTCCCCTGTCCCCTGTACCCTGTAACCTAAACTTGACCTGAATTATTTGACTACCTACACTGTGAACCTTATTGAGATAAGTGGGTGTAAGGCGCATGCGCATGAAAATTCCTCAATCCTTGCGATGGCTATTCGACCAGCCGCATAAAGACAACCTTGAAATAATAGAGGAGCGTTCGGACTCTGCCAAGCGGAGGTTTTATGAGGTTGCCGTATTGCTGGTTTTAGCGAGCCTTTTTTTCTTTTTTGGAGCAGGAAAAATCGCTCTGCTGGGACCAGATGAACCGCGCTATGCGGAAGTCGCTCGCGAGATGTTCGCAAGCGGCGATTATATCTCAACGCGATTGTGCGGATGCTTATGGTTTGAAAAACCTGTGTTGTTTTATTGGCTGACTGCTGCGTCGTATCACTTGTTCGGCGTCAATGAATTTGCCGCGCGATTCGCTTCAGGTTTTACGGCAACGATCACCATGCTTGTCGTTTACTTCGCCTTGTCTCGCGCCGTATCAACGCAACTGGCCAGTCTTGCATCGCTGGCTCTCGTCACAAGCGGCATATTCATTGCCTACAGCCACGCCGCAACGCCGGATATGTCTTTGACTATGGCGATGACCATAGCGATTCTTGCCGGATTTCTGGCGACGAAATCAAAGGGGCGCGCAGCATCGGGTTTTATGGTTTTAAGCTTTGCGGCGATGGGCTTGGGGTTTTTAGCCAAAGGGTTAGTGGCAATTGTTTTAGTAACGGCAATTTTATTGATCTATTTTGCGATTGCCGGACGTTTGCGATTCTTATCTTGGCGCTACTTGCCCATCTGGATCATGGTTTTTTTAGTGGTAGCCGCTACCTGGTATCTGCCTGTTACGCTCAAACACGGTTGGCAATTCATTAACGATTTTTTCATAGAACATCATTTCAGAAGATATTTGACGAACACCTACGGACATCCACAGCCGATTTATTTTTTTGGATTTATCGCCATGGCGGGAGTTCTGCCTTGGACTTTCTTTTTGATTCCAGCAGTCGCTCGTATTCGTTCCTTAAACCCAAGAATGAGCGAGCGGGATTCGCTTTTGACGCTGGCGTGGATTTGGTTTTTCATTCCGTTGATTTTTTTTTCAATTTCGGAATCAAAACTGCCGGGTTATTTGCTGCCGGTCTTTCCTGCGTTGTCGATAATTTTAGGTGCAGAGCTTGAGAGATTATTGAACGGCGAACGAACGCAAATACTTAAAATCAGCGCCTGGCTGACTGCTGTGACGATGGTTGGAATGGCGAGCGGTTTTATTTGGTATTTGAAAATAGAAGGGGTGCAATTAATTGGCGGGCAAACACTGTTTTTCGTTTTACCTGTACTCTTGGCGGCGCTCACAGTTTGGGCGATAGCGAAAGCGAAGATGCGCGAAATGATAGCTTGCGTTGCGGTAGTTGTTGTAAGCCTGGTTGTTGGCGGCGTCTCTTTGCTCTTTCCAAAATTGAACGATGAAATCAGCTTGAAGCGTTTATCGCTTGATGCTGCAGCGGCTCTGGCACCTGATGAGAAAATTGGCTTTTATATTTTGAAAGAGTTTTCACCAGTTTTTTACGCCCAAGGCCGTGTCATTTGTGGCACTGGCGAAGGCGATGTGTTAAATGCTTTAAGAGAAGACAAACTGGTGCCGCCGCTTGAAATCTATCCGAGCATAATTTTTATAACGCGAGAGCGATGGGTTGAAGGCTTAAAAAAAGATCAACGATTTAGTATTGAATTCATCGCACAACAAGGCGAGTATTATGCTTTCAGAGTGAAATTGAAATGAGGGTTTTAGGAAAATGTGAATGATCTCTTTTCGTGCTTGTTGGCTGCACGGGGACACTCTTAGGCGGCTAAGCTCAAATGGCTAACCAATGTTGCATCTCGAATACACACCTTATATCTGGACGTTCGTCGTATCCCTGATGATCACCACGGTACTGGGAATATATGCCTACCGGAATCGTCATCTTCCTGCGGCGTCCATCTTTGCTTTATTAATGTTTGCGTTGTCAGCCTGGACATTTTGTTACGTGATGGAACTGTCAACGGTCGCCTTGGAAGGCAAGATATTCTGGGCCTCTGCCAAGTATTTCGGCAGTACCTTGGGACCGATCGTATGGTTCATTCTGGCGCTTCATCTCACGAAAAATAGCCATTGGTTGACCCCGCTGTTGCAGATGTTCTTTTGGGCTTTCGGGATCATCACCTGTTTTGTTGTGTTCACCAACGAGTTCCATCATTGGTACTGGACAGATATCCGCCTTGTCGAGGGATTGCCTGAAACCCAGGTCAAACACGGATTCTATTTTTGGATCTACGCTTCGGTGATCCATTTGATTTCGTTGACGAGTGTCGTTCTCTTCTTTCGATATTACCGCAGCACGTCTGTTTTCTACCGCCGTCAAGCGCTGTTGATGGCGTTGGGTGGATTTGTTCCGGCGAGCGGACGCATTGTGCAGGATTTTTTCAACATTGATCTGTTCCCGAAAGTGGACAATATCATTTTGCTGTTCCTGCTTTCCGGTATATTTTTTGCTTTGGCGATTTTTCGATATGGTGCGTTTCATATCGTGCATATCGCCCATAATCTGGTCATTCAAAATATCAGCGCAGGTATTATCGTTCTCGACCTGTCCGAACGCGTGGTGGAACTCAATCCGTATGCCAAATCATTGACAAATTCCACGCAATCTCCCACCATCGGCAAGCCGCTCGGCGAGGTGTTGGCGGAGTGGCCTGCCCTGGAGATTAAGCCTGGAGCAGAACAAGAAGTCGCTGTTCTCACTAGCAGCGGCGAGCAGTGGTTTCAGATACAATGCTCCCAAATCAAAGCAGAGAATGGCGAACCTGCCGGGTATGCTGTCGTGTTGTTTGACATCACAGCTCGAAAGCATGCCGAACAGCAACTGGTAGCCCTTGCACGAACCGATCCATTGACGGGGATTACCAATCGCAGATACTTTTATGAACTGGCAGTCGTTGAATTCGTGCGCGCTCAGCGTTACCAACGTCCCCTGGCAATCATGATGATTGACATTGACCACTTTAAGAACGTTAACGACACGTATGGGCATCTGGTCGGTGATCAGGTGATTCAGTTGCTGGCAGTTACATGCCAGCAGCAACTGCGCGCGACCGATATCTTCGCTCGCTATGGAGGGGAGGAATTCATCTGCATACTAATGGAAGGAATTCCGGAAGATGCATGCCAAACAGCTGAACGTCTTCGGTGCGCCATTGCCGAATCTCAATTAAAGGTCGCTGAGCAAACGATTGAGATAACCATTAGCATTGGGCTAGCCTCTCTGGACTCTGAGGAAACGACCTTAACTGAACTCATCAATCATGCCGATCAGGCGTTGTACCTATCGAAATCGAACGGGCGGAATCGGGTGAGTTTATGGATAGAGAATACCACTGAGGATGATCAAACAAAGGGGAAAGGATAGTTGGCGACCCCGCTTCTACACCATACACGTCATCAGTTTTATCGAGTCTTGTTGAGTCAACTAAACAGACGAGCCTATGAATGAAGGGCTAGGATTTAGCACGGATTATCTGGAATCTCATTTCTAAATCCTAGCTACTGTATGCCAATTTGGCTACAGCCTTGCTTTTTTTAACCATGTCGCAAGCTCAAGCGAGTGGCAATTGATAGCTTTACAACTTATTTTTTTACCTGTTCCTTAGCTGGAGGCGCAGGTTTTGGTGCGATTCCTAAAATTGCTTCTTTGAAGAACTGCGCGACTCGCGCATCATATATCGAAGAGTCCGTCGTGTAGAGCCTGTCTTGTCTGGTCTTATCTACCTCAACCAACTCTTTCGTTCCTTTGGTTTGTTCGTACAACTCTTTTGTCAGGGTTGCAGGAATGTTTGAATCTTTGCCTGTGATGAATAAGAATTTGCGATTCGACGCGACTACCGAATTAAAAGCAGAGTCGGCACTGTCTCTCCTCAATAAGTACATTTGCATCGTCAAACTCGTCAAATCTTTTGTCCAGGAGGAATCAACTATACCGTTTGCCCAGGCATTGTTTTCGCCAACGATATTCTTCAAACGATAATTGATAAAGTGCGATACATCAGGACACACCGAATCAACCGCTACGGCTTTTACCATGACTTCTTCGGACGAAGTTACCAGTGAAACGAAACCGCCCAGATCAACACCATAAAGCCCTATGCGTCCGTCAACCAGATCCTCTCCTGCAGGTGTCTTCATATCCTTGAGGAATTTTATGGTCGAAAGTAGATCTTCTTTTTCATAGGTTCCAAGACCTGACCAAGTGACAAGGCTTTCGCCGTGTCCGCGCATGTCGTACATCAAAATATGAAAGCCTGCTTTGTATAATTCGACGCCTAAGGTCAATAAATCGGAACGATTCGAGCCGTAAGCGTGCGAAAGAATCACCGCGGGCGCGGGTTTACCTTGCGTCAGAAACCAACCGACGGATTGGGTCCCATCCGAGTTTTTCCACTTTTCGTCTGACCAGATGGGCTTCTGCATGATGATTTGAA
>JANMSG010000204.1:0-4551 GCA_031389065.1 Acidobacteriota bacterium
AAAGACAGAGTCGGGGTGATTCTCTTCAGCGGTGATGTCGAAATGATTGCCAACTTCAAAGACTCGCACGCAAAAGTCGGGGCAGCGATTGACAGCCTGACTTCAACGCCCGGCGAAGACGGTTATCAATTCAGCACGCGAACCGGAACCTCTTTTTACGACGCGCTTTTTCTGGCAATCGAAGAAAGCCCTTTCAAGGAAGTCGAAGGGCGCAAGGCAATCGTCTGTGTTTCGGATGGCGTAGATTCAACCAGCAAGATGGATTACCTGGAAGTCGCAAGGCTCCTGGAAAAATCGGAAGCGTCGGTCTATTTTCTCGAACTCAACACCGAAGAGGCTACGCTTGCAGGATTGCTCAGAGACAACAAAGACCCTGAGCATCTGAATTTTTCACAAACGCAAATCAAACGTTATTTCGACGAGTTTGACTCCGATTCGATGGAGCGACACAAACCACGTAAACTGCTTTCGGCAGAGACTAAGAAGAAGATCAACAAAGGCTTGTATGAAATCGCTCGCCGCCAAATGCTTGAAGTTGCCGAGCGCACTGGCGGGCGCAAATACGCCGTCCGTTCGTTGAATGATCTGGCGGGCGTTTACAAACAGGTCGCCGACGATTTGCGTTCGCAATATTCGATAGGCTATTACCCTACGAACGACAAGCACGACGGACGCTGGCGCAAGATTCGCGTCGAGTTAAAACGCGGCGGCACAGTTCGCGCACGTTCCGGTTATTGGGCACCCAACGGAAAGGACTGAGGACTGAGGACTGAGTGAATTAAGAAACGATGAAGTAAGAAGCATGAGTGATGAACAAGAGAGTACAAATCTCAGTTTATCGTTCATCCTTCTGCCTTTACACTTTTAACTACTCAGTCCTCAGTCCTCAGTCCTCCTGACTAAAACTATGGCGCTACTACTCAGAGAAAAAGATGTAACTGAATTGCTCGATATGGAAACTGCGCTTGCGGCGGTCGAAGAGGTTTTGCTCGATCAAGCCACTGGCGAAGCGACCAATCGCCCGCGCCAGCGAGTGGCGACACAGACTTCCCAACTCCACTTTATGGCGGCGGGCGATAAACGACTGGGCGTGTACGGAATGAAGACTTACACCGTGTCACGCAAAGGTGCGCGCTTTCTCGTAATGCTTTACGAATCAGAAACCGGCGATCTGCTGGCGATGATGGAAGCAGACAAGCTAGGGCAGATGCGAACCGGCGCGGCTTCCGGCGTGGCTACAAAATTCATGGCTCGTGCGGATGCCGACACGGTTGGCATATACGGCACAGGCTGGCAGGCGGAGAGCCAGTTGATGGCTGTTTGTGCGGTGCGAAATATCAAATCAATCAAAGCCTACAGCCGCAAGAAAGACCGTCGCGAAGCCTTCGCACAAAAGATGACCGCGCAACTTGGTGTTAAAGTCTCGGCTGTTGAAACGCCCGAAGAAGCTGCGCGAGATCAGGCGATTATCATCACCATCACTTCAGGGCGCGAGCCTGTTTTGAAAGGCGAATGGCTTGCAGCAGGCGCGCACATCAACGCCGCAGGGTCGAACTTTTTATCGAAAGCCGAAATTGATGTAGAGACCGTGCGCCGTTCATCTGTCATCGCTGTTGATTCTGTGGAGCAGGCGAAAAGCGAGGCGGGCGATTTGTTGCCGAGCATAGAACGCGGTTTGCTTAACTGGGAATCTTTAACCGAATTGAGCCGCATCGTGGCGGGGCAAGAGAAAGGTCGAACCAGCGACGACGACATCACGCTTTTCAAATCGCACGGCATTGCTCTCGAAGACATTTCAACCGCGCTTCGTGTTTACAATCTTGCCAAAGAGCGCGGCATCGGCGAAAACCTCGAATTGTGGTCTGGCTAACTTTCGGTTGCAAAGCCATCAAATATAGGCTCGTTCAATCTTGCGATGGGCACGGTACCGGTCGAAAGCTTTGCGTTCATCTTCAAGCCCTAAAAAGTTTTTCAGTGTGCTGCCGCGAAAGGTGTCTGCGAACATCTTGGGCGCGTTCTTAAGGACAAACATCGGGTCGTGTTTGAACGCCACAGGCATATGGCGCAACTTCATCCAGCGCTCGGCTCGCCAACGCATGAACTCTGCTTCTTCGGCAGACAGATGTTCTGTTTTGACAACCGCCGTGGTGCCGTCGTAATCCTCAAGATTTTCGTTGATGATCAAGCCGCGCTCGCGGAACTCTTTCGTCATAGGCGTGCGCGGGTAAGGCGTGGGATGTTGTATGTAGGGCCAATCAATATACTGCCGCGCAAATTCCAGATTCGCTTCGATGGACTCTCGCGTATCGTCAGGGTTGCCGACAATCAAACCGCCTACGACGTACATCTTATTTTTATGCACATAATCAATTGCTTTGATGGCCGCGTTGCCAGCTTTTTTGCCGTCTTCGCGTTTGGTGTTTTTAGAACTGGCGCGCAGGAATACCAAATCATCTTCAAGAATGTTTTCGATGCCTAGAAAGACATAACGGAAACCCGCTTTGCTCATGAGTGGCGCAAGCGTTTCGCCATGATTGGCTATCGAAGAGGTCATTGCCTGCACAGTGTAATCAATATTGTTTAGGCCCGCGTCAATGATTGCCTGACAGAGCGCTTCCAATCTCTTGACGTTGAGCGAGATGTTATCGTCAACAATAAATATTGACCTCGCGCCTTGTGCATACGCGTCGCGGATGTCTGCAATCACGCGGTCAAAAGTGTAGGTGTGAAAATTGCGTCCGCGCATTTCGATGATTGAACAGAAGCTACAATCAAAAGTGCAGCCGCGCGAAGTCTCTATGATGTCAACTTGTCTGCCTAAATTCATGTAGCCCTTCAGGACTCGCGCTTTGCGATTCGGCGGGCGTATCTCGCTGTTATCGAGACTGCTGACGCCGCGATCCTGGTTGTGATAAAAACGGTCGCCGCTTCTATACGAAAGTCCTGCGATGTGGTCGTAGCCGCTTTCGTCTTCGATGGCGCGCAGCAGGTCGCGGAAAGTGATTTCTCCCTCGCCGCGCACGATGAAATCAACTACACCTGAAGCATTGTCCATGTAACCATCGGGCGCAAGGCTTGGGTCGTAGCCGCCTACAGCTACTTTCGTTTGCGGGCGGAGTTGTCGGATCAGGTCAATGATTTTCTTCGCAGTCTTGCGCTGAAAAGTCATCACGGAAAGCCCTACGATGTCGGGTTCAATTTCACGCACCAGGCGTTCGACGGTTTCGCGCACGCGGTCTTGAACCAGAATCAAATCGGCGACGGCGACATTGTGCTGCGGGTCAACATTTCCGGCAAGCGATGTGAGCCCGCCGTTGGGCATTTTAATGACCAGCGACGGCATATGATCAACTGAATCAGGCATAGACAAAAGCAAGACGTTCATTTCAAATCCTCCTTCGTGAACAGACCCTTTGCTTGAATGCCAACGATACTATTTCATCGCAGATGAATTAGGCAAGCAAAGAGCGTTTCTTGTACGGGAAGGCAAGCTCTTTGACCAACAGCACTGTGCCTTTGTGAGGCTGGATATCAGGCTTTTCCTTTGCCGTTTCTGCCTTTGACCTTTTGATTGTTCTCCTGTAAATTTGCTCGACTTTTTTGATTCTCTCAATCTATTTTTACAGGAGATTTTATGAGCGCAAATGAAGAAGGAATGATACACCCATTTGAAAAACTGGAACTCGCCGCTGCTATTTTGCTTGGGATGGCGGCAATTGCCACGGCTTTCGCCAGTTTTCAATCGTCACTTTATGATGGCAAGAGTGTGGAAAATTATAGTAGATCGAACAACCTTTCCACAGAGGGTGCTGCCGAACGAAGTCGCGCGGTTGTCGAAATGGCGAAAGACAATACCATTGATGTGGAAGCCATGCAGTTGATAATGGAGGGCGATGACGCTGGGAATCCAACTGCTGAAGCGCGCCATTACCAGATTGCGACCTATCTTTACACGACACAGATGAGCGAAGCTGGCTATAAGGCATTGGGCTTGCCGCCTGAGGCTCGAAAAGCCGAAGACTCTAGTGATGAAACGCCGGAAGCTGAACAAAAACAGACGGCTTTGCAGGAAGAGATATTAGAAAAAGCGATGGAAAAAGACCTGGTTACTGACGAAAACTATCGCAAAGAGATGTTGGCGACCAGCCAGGCGAAGTTTGACGAATCCCAAAAAACTTTTAAAGAAGGGGAGCAGGCAAACGAAGCAGGTGATAAATTCCAACTCGTCGCTGTTATCTATGCCATCAGTCTGTTTTTCGGCGGCATCGTTCAGGTTTTTCGCAACGACAGAATGCGTTGGATTATCTTAGGCATTGGCGGAATTCTTTTTGTTGGCGCTACAGCTTATCTGTTGGCGCTTCCCTGGATTTTCTCTTGAGAGGCGAGCCAATTTTTCTCTGGCAAACGTTTCTATAGATTTCAAGAAAAAGAATTTCCGAGGAAAGCAGAAGTGCGCCGCCAATCGTACCGTAGACTGTCTAGTCTGCGGATGTTTCATGAACTGAAAAACGCAAAGAAAACATCAACTCTGGCTGCAAACTCTCGTTCTTC
>JANMSG010000235.1:0-23332 GCA_031389065.1 Acidobacteriota bacterium
CGGTAGCGACCGGGTTGACTGATTCAAGAACCTGGTCGCTACCGCTCCCGGTTCTGACTTTCCTTGAGTATCGCGAAACTTTGCATATGGCTATTGACCGCCACACACATGAGCCTTATGTTTTTTTATTTGGGATTGCTAGAGTCTGCAATTATGTCAACTCCGCTTTGGACGCAATATCGTGAAATCAAACGCCAACACCCTGGAATGATTCTGTTCTTTCAGATCGGCGATTTCTATGAGACCTTCGACGAAGACGCGCACACCATCGCCCGCGAGCTCGGCGTCGCGTTAACGCGAAAATACTTCGGCAAAGGAAATGTGCGACCGTTGGCTGGCGTTCCCGTGCGCTCGCTGGAAAGCCACCTCGCCAAACTCATCAATCGCGGCTTCAAAGTCGCCGTCTGCGATCAAGTCACGCTGCCCGGCAAAGGCTTAGTTGAACGCGAAGTCACGCATATCATTACACCCGGCACGGTCATCGAACCCAGTTTGCTCGAAGGCCGCAACAACAATTATCTGGCAAGCCTTGTCATCCTGGAACGTACAGCCGGACTGGCATATATAGATGTTTCGACGGGCGAGTTTCGCGCTACACAACTTGAACGAGCGCAAGCCATAGCCGAACTCGAACGCCTTGCTCCCGCCGAATTAATTATCTCGGAAAGTTTGGACGCGCCGGCAATCGAAGTGCGAGCCTTGACGCGCCTCTTGGATCAACAAGTCGCCTATGCACAAACACGCCGCGCCCTGCTCGAACATTTTGAAGTGATGTCGCTCGAAGCGTACGGCTGTGAGCAGAAACGTCTGGCGACGCAAGCGGCAGGCGCAATCCTCACGTATTTGAAAGAGACGCAGCCAGACGCGCTCACCAACATTACGAATCTGCAAAGCTACAACGCCAACAACTTCATGCAGATTGATCCGCAGACCATCAGAAACCTTGAGGTTTTTCAGGGCTGGGATTTTTCCGGCGGCACACCTACTGGTTCGCTCGTGGCAACCATTGATTTAACGATGACGCAGATGGGTGGACGTTTGTTGCGGCGTTGGATGCGTCATCCTCTGCTTGATCTGATAGAAGTGCGAGGGCGTCAGGATTCCATCGAATGGTTTACCAAACGCGAGAGTGCGCGAACCCAGACACGCGAAGCGCTTGAGGAAGCTTTAGACATCGAGCGCTCGCTTGGTCGCATACGTCGAAGACTCGCTGCACCCTTTGAAGTCTTAGCTCTGGGTCAATCTTTGAAAGCCTCCGCTCAACTGCGCGCCGTGCTCGAAAAACTGAAAGCGCCGACGGATTTCAGCCTTCAGCTTGAGCCTTGCAAAGACATCGTAGAATTTATTGAACGCGCCATCAGCGATAAACCTCCGAGGGATTTAGAGCGCGGCGGAATTATCCGTCACGGTTTTTCGCCGGAGCTTGACGCCTTGCGCGACACCTTGACGGGGGGCAGAAAATTTTTAGCTGACCTCGAAGACCGCGAGCGCAAACGCACAGCCATACGTTCGTTAAAAGTCGGTTATAACAAAGTCTTCGGCTATTACATAGAAGTCTCCAAAGCAAATCTAAAATTCGTTCCCAGCGATTACATACGCAAACAGACGCTGACGAATGCGGAGCGATACTTTACGCTCGAATTGAAAGAACACGAATCGCTCATCGCCAATGCCAGAGAGCGAATACTGGAACTGGAAACCAATCTCTATCGCCAGGTCTGCGACGAAATTGGTCGCCATCACCAGCGTATCAGCAAGGTTGCCGCCGGGCTTTCGCTGATTGATTTATATTCGGCGTTAGCTGAATGCGCCGTCCGGTTTAATTACACGCGCCCTGAATTACACGAAGGTGATGAATTGGTCATCCGTAAAGGTCGTCATCCGATGATTGACTGCATGATTGAAGAGCGCACCTTCACACCTAACGACACGCATCTTGCCAATGACGCTACGCAAATCATGTTGCTCACCGCGCCGAATATGGCTGGCAAATCTGTCTATCTCAGACAGGTTGCCTTGATTTGTTTGCTGGCACAAATCGGCAGTTTCGTGCCCGCCGAAAAAGCAGAGATAGGCGTCATTGATCGCATCTTCACAAGAATTGGTTTGAATGATTTCACCATGCGCGGGCATTCGAGTTTTATGATTGAGATGATTGAAACGGCGCATATACTCAATCACGCAACGCCGCGCAGTCTGATTTTGCTCGATGAAATCGGGCGCGGCACTTCGACCGCCGACGGCATCTCTATCGCCCGCGCGGTGATTGAGTATTTGCACAATCAACCTCGCGTCAGGGCGAAGACGATGTTTGCAACGCATTACCATGAATTGACAGACGCTGAGGATTACCTGCCACGAGTTCATAATTTCCATCTGGCGGTTGATGAGCGAAAAGGCAAGGTGACGTATCTTCACAAAGTCGAAAAAGGGCGCGCCGAAAAGAGCTTCGGCATTTACGTAGCGCAGTTGGCGGGCTTGCCAAAGCCCGTGCTGCGGCGCGCCAACGAGTTGTTGAGCAAATATGACGATGAGCGCAAAGCGCCCGTCAAAGGTAAGAAAAAAGCCAACAGCCTGGCTCCAACCATGCAATCCATCTTTGACACACTGCTTGAATTGGACGTAAACGAAATGAGTCCTGTTGAAGCTTTAACGAAACTATATGATTTGCAACGCCGCGCCAAAGAATTCAATTCGTGAAGCAATTCAAATCGTCTTTAATACATTAGAAGCTAAGTTTTTATAGATTGGTAAAAAGGTCAGAGCTACGCCTTTAGGTGTGAATTGATGCAGACGCTTCACGCCTAAAGGCGTAGCTCTGATTTTCAACAAACCGAATTTTCAATCTCCCTATACTTATCCCATAAAATTTTACCCATTCGGGTAGTGGTAATCTCGAATAAATTAAATTACTATAGGTGGCACGCCCTAATTTTAATTTAACCTCTTATGGGGCAGGCGTAGGACAAGCTGATTAGGTAAGGAATTCGCGCAAGAAGGAACTAGCAATAATGAAAAAATTCTCTGCATTGATATTTGTCTGTAGCCGAGCCTTCAAACGGTTCTTTGCCGTTTGCCTTGCGACGATAATGTTATTAGCAATCTCGTCATCGGACTTGCTCATCAAGACTCAAGCTGCGGGTGGCGATCTCGACAATACCTTCGGTGTAGGCGGCAAAGTCAGTTCCAATTTATTCAAGCAAACTGAAGTAGCCAAAGCGATAGCCTTGCAAAATGACGGGAAGATTGTCGTCGCCGGAGACACGACGCCGTTTTCTCCACCCTTCAATAGTGATTTTGCTTTGGCACGCTACAACAGTGATGGCTCTCTGGATGAGACATTCGGCAATGGCGGAAAAGTGGCTACAGACTTTGACACCCGGCATGCGGATCACATAAACGCTTTGGTAATTCAAAGTGATGGCAAAATTTTAGCCGCAGGCTTCGCACATTTCAGAGGCAGTGATGACAATAACGACTATGGCTTTGCGCTGGCGCGCTACAACAGCAATGGAACGCTCGATGCAACCTTTGGCAATGGCGGAAAAGTCATCACCAACATTTCTAATCCTACGGATGGTACCTATATCTTTTACAGAGAAAGCATTCACGCCATCGCCATTCAAAACGACGGCAAGATTGTTGCTACGGGATCAGCTCGCCCATCTGGGGTTCCCTCTAGTGATTTTGCGACCTTACGCTACAACGCGAATGGCAGTCTGGATTCAACATTTGGCAACAATGGCAAAGTGTTCATGGACTTTCCTAACGAGAACATACCTGATAGCAATGACGCTGCCGACTCCGTAATCATTCAAAACAATGGAAAGATCGTCGTAGGCGGAAGAATCCATCGCGGCTATTTTAATCATGGAATCGTGCGCTATAACAGTGATGGAACACTCGATTCCAGCTTCGGTAATTCGGGAAGAATCATCACAGACTTCCCGCGCCAAGGGTATGCACAGGACAACAGAGAAAACGAACTGGCAATTCAAAACGATAGCAAAATTATTCTTGCAGGTTTTGCGGCAAACGATGATAGACGCTTTTCGCTGGCGCGTTTCAACGAAAACGGCACTATTGACAATACTTTTGGCTCCAACGGGCGAGTCTTCACCGACCTGTCTGGCGCTATTCACGCTGTCAAGATTCTCAATAATGGTAAGATCATCGCGGCAGGCGCGACGGAAAACGATTCGGGCAATTTCGCCCTCGCGCAGTACAACAGCGATGGCAGCCCAGACACAAGCTTTGGCAATAACGGCACCATCATTACAGATTTTGCAGGCGGCGCGGATCGCATCAACGCGTTGGCAATTCAAGGTGACGGGAAAATCCTTGCGGCAGGAAGCGCCACAAACAGCCTCGGTAATCTTGATTTTGCGGTTGCTCGTTATTTAGGCTCACAAGATTCGCCACCGCCTGCCAAAATTCTTTGCATTCAAGACGACAAAAGCAGCCCTTATCTCGAAATCAATCTTGTAACGGGCGAATATGTGCTGACGCGATGCAATGACTCTTGGCTCATTGGCACAGGCACAATGACAAACGACAGCGCCAACGACACTTTCACCTTAAGTGACATAGCACCTGATCGCAATGTTCAAGTGAGCATTGATTTAAATGCTAGAAAAGCACAGGCGACCCTTCGCACCTTCTCGCCGCAAAGCAAGACCAAGATAAAAGACAAAAACATTGACAATAATACCTGCTCTTGCAAATAGGGTTTAGAAGCTGGCGCGTGGGGCGATTGATAAAAAGGAGAGCCTCTTTCTCAATATTGATTCGCTGCTCTTTTCTCAACGATTGATAAGGTGTCCATCCGCAGATAAAACTTTGACAGCGTTTTCCAAATGGTTTTCTTTGACCAGCAGATAGTCTGTGTCGAAAGTCGAAACGGCGAAGATGCTGATTCTTGCATCAGCAAGCGGCGCAGCAAGCGAAACAAGAATGCCTGTCAGAGAAAAATCCAGCGTCCCTTCAACTTTCAAACACCGCCAATCTTTTTCGCATTTCGTTGCTTTAGAAATATCTGCCTGCTTGCAGACAATGGAAAGCTCTTCTGTTGTTCGAGTGATGGAAAAAAACTCTCCGGAGAAAGCCCAAGCAGGCACGGCTGCGTTTTTGCTTAATCTACAAATCGCATAGGTGTCGGGCAAGATTGAAAGTGTGAGTTTGTTGTTGGACACAGGCATTGAGTAAGAAGTTGAATCGAGATTCGTAGAGGGTGTTTTGGTTAACCTAAAATTTCATCAACAGTCAGCGTCAGGGCAGGCAATTTTTCAAACTTCAATGACTGACCGCGCTTGAGCAATTGTACTTTCGTGTAATTGCCTCTGACAGGCTTTGAATAAACTTCAACGACATCCAATCCTAAATTGACGATGATAGCTTGAGCTATTTTTGAGCGAGCGTACAGAGGCATTTTGACTTCTCTATCATAATCAATCGTGCTGTCGGCTACTTCGATAAGGAGCAAAATATCTTTTGGGCGCGGATGCCTTGCGGCATAAAAATCCGTGCGATATTTCAACAAAGCTACATCCGGTTGAGGCTCTGAAAAACCGCTGGCTTGCACAGGGTTTTGCACACTAATCGTTGCCTGTTCGCCGAATCGGCGAACAAGCAGTGTTGTTAAACGGTTGACACAAGATGCATGGAGTTTGCCAATCGGACTCATTTCAACGACCTCCCCTTCAATGAGTTCTACGCGCTCATCTTCTTTGAGAACGCCTGCTTCAACCATCGCGTGATAATCATCAACGCTGAAACGATGTCGTCGAATCTTTAAATTTTCAGGCATGATAGGCGCAGGAATAGAGGCAGACACAACACCTGTAGTTCGCGCCTTCATCTTTTCTTTTTGAACTTGAGCAAGCATAATGCAAGACTCCTTTCTCGCGCTCAAATCTTGCGGTCAGAGACCGCATCTAAACCAAGCGTAATTCTTTACCCATCATTTTACACTTGTCTAATTTCACCTGATGAAGCCGCGCAGTTCTTCTATGCGTTGGCTCAATTCAACGGGCGTGAGATTGCGATATTTTTCGGGAATCATTTCGCGTGAGGTGGCTTCGCGCGCAGCGACTAGCATCTGATACTCGACAGCCATTTCGTCACGCGCTGGCGTGAACTCTTGTGCCACCGCTTCAACATCCTGCTGCGAAACTTTTTTGCGTCCATTCACCTTTGCCAGGCGGCGCGAACGGATCAGCATGGATTCAATATCTGCGCCCGAAAGCGTCAATTTGTTTGTCGTAATCGGATGCCAGTCTGTGACTTCATGCACAATCTTGTTTTTGCGCACCATCGCTTCGACAATTTCCAGACGATCATTTTCGGTTTCAGGATAAAAGAGCGAGATATGTTCTTCGGCGCGCCCTTGTCGTTTTAAATCAATCGGCAATAAATCCGGGCGGGAAGTCATCAAAATCCACAAGATCCGTCCGCGATTATTTGTATTGCCCATAGACGCGGCAAGCTTGGAAAAGATGCGCGCGTCAACCCCTGAATCGCCACCCGAATCGCGCGATCCCAACGTCGCATCCGCTTCATCAACCAGCACCACGATCGGCGCAAGCGTCTGCAACAGGTTCAAAATCTTTTCAAGGTTGGCTTCGCTTGACCCTACCCAGCGCTCGCGGAAATTTTTAAAAGCGACGACGTTCAATCCGCAATCGTGGGCAAACGCTTCTGCGAGAAAGGTTTTACCCGTGCCAACCGGTCCTGAAATCAATATGCCCATAGGCACTTCTTCGGTGCTGCCTTCGAGCATGGTTTTGGCGATGGACTTCATATACTCTTTGGCTTTCGTCATGCCGCCAACCGCATCAAGACCGTGGCGCGGATGCACGAATTCGACAAGCCCTACGCACTCGGCTTCAATTAACTCTTTCTTTTTTTGACGAATTTTATCAATCGTCAGCCCGTCGCTATCAGCCGCCGCGCTTCGCATCAACGAACTCAGATGCACACGATTCAATCCCGAAGTCATCAAAGACATCTGTTCATCGGTTACGCTATCCAATTTCAAGTTGGGTAACTGCTCGCGTTGATAGCGAATAAACTCCAGTCGCTCTGCATCATCAGGGTAAGAAATTTCGATACCCGCAAGGCGCGAGCTCTGGCGTATGCGTGGATGAATCTCCGTGACATTTTCCGTGACTAAAACGACGATGTTGTCTTTCTTCAACAGCCGCGAACTGGTTATCCATCTTTGAAAGGCGACAAGATTGGTGCGGTCTTCGCCAGACATATAACTGATGTCGCCTGTAGGGATCACCGTGTCGAGAAAGTTGATGATGACAGCCACTTGATCGCCATACAGCAAGAAGTGTTCCAGCAAAGGAATGGCGCGCGCAGGATCTTTCGGCAATTGCTTGAGCACCTCGCGGCTGCCAATCGGGTCAGAGACGCGCAGCAAAGTGGTGAAGGAGCGCTCGGCTTCGTGCGAGCCGAATTTGATGCCTTCGCTGCGATTGTAGGTCACCAGATGCTTGGTGCCGACTAGCTCAAGCTGAAGATAGTTGAGCAGGCTGATGTAGTCTTTGCCTGAGCGCACCAAATCATAAATATTGCCGTGCAGTAAGAAGTGACTGGCTTCACCTGCATAATATTTACGAGCCATCTTTGCAGCCCAGACGGGCAGTTGTTCGATTTCGTCCAGGAGTAATCTTGATCTTGACATAGGTATTAGGTGTCAGGTTCTAGGTGCCAGGTGTTAGTAAAATCTTTTCTAAAACCTAACACCTAACACCTGATTATTGTCTTTGAGCGAGCGGTGGCCGCGTCGGGGTTTGCGACATACGGTCGGCCGCATCAATCTGGTTCATCACAGGGGCGGTCTCTTCAATGATCTCTTTGGTCAATTCAATCGAAGACAACAACGAATCGAAATCGAGCGAGGTGATCTGCTCAGGCGATTGCATGGTCATCACTTCATCGTTGACCAATTGAAAGAAACTCTCTATGGATTGCAGTTGCGCTTCGACGCGCTTCATAGAAGTCTCCATGCTCGTATAATTCTGCAATCTCTTTTGCAGAAATTCCAGGTTCTGTTCAAAAAGCCTTCGCGTAGTGTCATCAGGCGCTTGCGCAATGGAACGCTCGGTTTGTTGAATCTGATTGCGAATCTGATTTAAATTCGTTGAGCGCAGATGATTCTTGCGTCTTCTGTAGGTGTCGAGCATATCCACGTAAGACTCCCAAAAAACATCCAGCGTCTGTATGCGTTCCGGCAAGAGTGTGCCGCGGGTGAATTTTTGATAGTTATCGTAAACCTGCTTTCTCATCCAACTGAGATATTGAACGGCTTCGCGCTCACGCGGGTCAAAGGTGGTAATGAGTTGGTCGCGCCTGCGCTGACGCTCAACCAACTCTTTCTGCCTGGCGCGTCCGTCAACCAGTCGACGGTAAGCCAGGGTTGCGGGCAGCGTCGCCAGATAGAGCGTTTCACCGGCAGCCCCGACAACAAGCGGAACCCACGCGAAGGTCTCTATGACGCCCCCTTGCGTAGCAGCAAAAACCGATGCCGCTACAAAGCCAACCATTCCCCAAATATTGAGCGGCTCTTTGGCAGCCTCTTTGATGTAGTTGATTTTTTCCGCCATAGCTTTCCGTAGTCCGTAATCCGTAGTCCGTAGTTATTTGCCTAATGCACTGGTTTGCCACTAAGGACTACGGACTACGGACTAAATTATTCAAGCGCCTTTGCCCGATCAGAAGGTCCAAGCGATTTTTCGCTCTCGCCTTCACTTCTCGGCGCGGCAGATTGCCCAACATTCATCTGCTGTTTGTAAGCCGAGAGCAAATCTTCGACTTGCATACTCATTGATTCGCGTTCAATGTCAGCAATCTGCGATTCGACGCCGCCCGTAGCTAAATCCATTCGCGCTTCTGCCGATGCCGACCGCCGTTGAATCTTTTCACGCATTTCATCGAACGTGCTGGAATCATCGCCAACTTGAAACGACGCCATCGCCGTAGAAAGCTGCTCCTGCATCTTTGCCGCGCGCGCTTCATTGACCAGCTGTTGAGCTTCTGAGGCGCGCTTCTTCACTTGCAGTATATAGTTGTCTAAAAACTTTCTCGCCTGCAAGGCAGCCGTGCGCGCTGAGTCGAGTTGCCCGCGCGAGCGTTCCAGTGCAGCCTGTTTTTCTTGAAGCCCTGTGATGTAAGTCCGAGCAATGTCATCGCGACCCTGTTTGATTGCAGCTTTCACTTTCATGTCCAGCTCGCCAATTTCACGCTCAAGCACCACAGCCTGTTTTTCCAACTGCTTCTCAGTAGCCATCACCTGCGCGACATTCTCGCGCATCTTCGGCACATTGTCCTGCATATCGCGGATGGTCTGTTTGAGAATCAACTCAGGATCTTCTGCCGATTCGATCATGCCGCCGAAGACGGAACGAAACAGCCTTTTAACTCTCTCCCACATTTCCCCTCCTTAAACTCACAGCCTTCAATTCGCTAAGCGCCTTTGCCGATTCCCACAAACGAAAGCGCGGCAATACTAATAGAGTGTCGAATCAGGCTCATTAAATTTTCGATACCAGTCTAGCACAATAATTGAAAGTCGAAAATTTAACATGGCGGGAAACGAATAGCGAATCGGCAAAGTTCGAATTGTAATTTTTTCATGCAGAGAAACTTGCAATGATAAAGATATCTCGTCAAACAATCTCCAGAAAGCTATCGGTAACGGCTCACTTCAAGCGTCACTCCGTCGCTTTGCACAGTTATCATCCCATCGCGCCCAGTCTGCAAAAGATCTATGCCGCGTTTTTGGTAACGCTCGACAACAACGGCGTGAGGATGCCCGAAACGACTACGTTCGCCAACCGAAATAATTGCCAGGCGCGGTTTCACAGCATCAAGAAAAGCCTCAGTTGAAGAAGTTTTTGAACCATGATGGGGAATCTTCAAAACCTCCGAGCCAAGACCGATGCCCGATTTTATTAACAATGCTTCACCCTCTTTTTCAATATCACCGGTAAATAAAATCGAATTTGCGCCGTAGCTCAAACGCAAAACGATTGAATTATTGTTGCTTGATTTCAGCGCGATTTGATTGGCAGGCATTGGCCACAACACTTCTATGGCTACGCCTTCTAGCTCAAAGCGCTCGCCAGCGTTGAGCATCGCCATTGGCGTTTTCTGTTTCGCTGTCGCTTGTGCAAACTCATCGAACTCGGAATTGTTCGTCACTACGCGACCAACAATGGCTTCGTTGATCTGGAAATTTCGAGCTACTGCCGCAAGTCCGTCTATGTGGTCTGCATCAGCGTGCGTCGCCAGCAGATAATCAACGCGAGTTAATCCCAAAGACCAGAGGAAGCGCGATACCACCGATTCGCCAACCGAGAAGCCCTGCTCTTTGAACACAGGTTCAATCTCTTCCCTGCTCTGTTCCTGCTGATTGGTTAACGAATCCGTATTCTGCTTTTCCTCAAATGGGTTCATTGAACTTTTGAAAGTCAACTCACCGCCGCCGTCAATCAACATCGTAGAGCCTTGTGGAAAAACCACAAGCGCAGAATCGCCTTGCCCAACATCTAAAAAATAAACCGTGAGTTTCCCCTTCGGCAATCGGGTCGGCGGTTTGATAAGCGCAATCCCTGCAAATAGCAACACGGTAACGCAAAGCAGAGAAGCGGCAACGCGGCGACGCGGAGAGAGGGAGAGAGGGAGAGAGGGAGAGGGGGAGTTTGTTTGACGAGAGAAGCGCTTTCTTGAATCTGTTTGCAGAACTGAAGTTTCGTCTGTTTTTGAGTCAACCGCTATGGCGCACCCATCTTCACCTCTAGTCGTATTCCCCCCCTCGCCGCGTCGCCGCGTCGCCGTGTCTCCCATTCTCTCACTCTCCCTCTCTCCTCTACTCCCTGTCTCCCTGTCTCCCTGTCTTTCCAGCCATCTATCAATCAACAAAACAAGCCCAATGATCGGCACGAAATACAACGCATAGATGATTGCTTGCCAGCCTTCATAATGCGCCACGCGAAAGGTCATGCCGGAGATGTCCAAAAATGGGGTGATTGAATTGACTAAAAGGTAATGCGCCCAATTGACGAGCCAGACAAAAGGTATTGCGAGCGTTGCTTTCATCGCACCAAATAACAAAGCGAAGATCGCCGCCAGCATAATGATACCCGTAAGTATTCCTGAAATGATATTGAGCAAAACGCCTATGGGCGCCACCCTGTTGAAGTAAACGACCATCAATGGGAGCATCAAAAGTTGAATCGCCGTTGAAGTGATGAACAAGACAACTGCGCCTCGCAACAACCCTTGCAAACGCAGAAGATTCAACATTCGCGCTGCGGGTGATTTGTCCAAGCTATAGGTGATTGGCGAACCCTGCATCTCTTTGTTGAAGGCCCGCTCGTCCCAAAAAAGAATTTCTGCAAGCCATCGCAAAACGCGCGAGCAAGCAGGCGGATGCGGTGTTAAAGATGTCGGTCGCCACTGCCCTATGCTTTTTAATTTGGTTGCGACAGGCAAAGCGACAATCACCATTGCAACGACAGCTATGAAGCTCAATTGAAACCCAGGATCGGCTACCAGAGCCGGTTTCAAGGCGAGCATCAAAAATGCCGCCAGTGAAAGCGTGTTGAGGGAAGCGGCTTGACGAAAGAGCAAAGGCGCAAGTAACCCTACGCTGATCATTACCGTCGCCCGTGTCACAGGTGGCGCAAGACCGACCATCAGGGTGTACGCCCAGAGAACCAGAAAAGCGAGGAGCAGGCGAAAGCGGCTTGGTCTTCTGCCGCTTTGCTCAACGGTGCGAGGTGTGAAGGAGAGGGAAAATTTCAGTTTCGATTTTTCTTCTCTACGAAATTGTGGCAGAAAGGGAATGGAAAAACTCAGCAGCGCAAAGGCGATGAGGCTAACGTGCATTCCTGAAATCACCAAGGTGTGAAAAGTAGAACTCTGACGCAATCGTTCGCTGGTTTCCGCATCTAAAAAATAGCGATTGCCGAACATCATGGCTTTGAGCGTTCCTGCTGCGGGTTGCCGAAAGCGCCCATCAATCGCCTCCATCATTCGCAGACGGCAATGATATAGCGCGGCAAGAAATTGATTCACAGGCACGCGACCTACCGATTCAATCAGCAAAGGGCTTTTGATTGTGCCTTTCAAATCGTAACCTTGTCGTTCAAGAAAATCGTTGAAGTCAACGGAGCCGGGATTTTTGTACGAACGCGCGCGTTCGAGCCTCACCAGCAAGCGTATGCGCGAGCCGTAATCCAAAGCGAGATGTTTGAACGCTTCAGAAGAAGCTTTTTCATAAAATGGAATAATGAGTCGAGCCCGTCCAGTCGCCTCAAAAGTTTCATCAAAGACGCAAAGGCTCTGCGCCTCAACATCCAGGTAATAGGCCTCCGGCGCAGGCTCAGGAGGCGCAATCAATACGCCGGTTAATTCGACAGGCTCATCGGGGGTAATCGCGCGCGCTTCAAAAAGCCTGATTAATCGGGTGTTTTTCACCTCTTTTCTTTCTGCTTGCGCCAGTAAGGTGCCAATTGCAAGAAAGCCGACGAGCAAGGCAAGAGTTGCCGTCACCGCATTTTTTCTGAGAATGAAAGCAATCGAAAAGATGAGGGACCAGACGAGAAACAGAATCATCAGCCATCCGGCCGGCTCAAAAAATTTGTCTGCAAGAATGCCTGTGATGAAAGCTGTGGTCAGATAGAGGAAAGGTTGGCGACGCGGCAAAAAGCTTGAACGATTCATAGTCGTTAGTCCTTAGTCTATAGTCCTTAGCTCCTACCTTCCTCCTTGCTACTCACCCGGTTTTTTCCAAATCAATACCTGGCGCTGCAATTTACCAAGGACTAAGGTAGAGGGACGAATGACTTCCCCAGTTGACAAGATTTAATTGAAAAGTCAATTATCTGGTTATGAGCGATGACCTATTAGAGTTACAGCAAAAAATTATTGACCTGGCAAAATCAACCGAAGCGCCGAAAGAATCTTACCTGATGAGGCGTTTGTCTTTAGATGATCCGGAGCAAGTGCAATCGGTGATAGATGGGTTGACGCTTTCTTTAATCAGTCATTGCTATCATCGCCATCCTCGCGGCGAAAATGTCCATGAAATAATGGAAATGTTGGACAAGGTCGAGCAAGGGTCGGCAGAAGCCGAAGAATTGGAACACCGCGCAGATGAAGCGGCGGCTTTGCAAATCCCCTTCATTGTGACGCTCAACAGGCTTGTCGAAGAGTACTACGATTTGAGAAACAAACTGGAAGCGAAATTACCACGCGAAATTTAAGTCGAAACCTTTTAAGCTTCCGCGCTATTGCTAAATACTTTTCAGATGCGGGCTAAGCAAAGATCAAACAAAAATTAACCAAGCCGCTTGAGCATATTGCCAAGCGGCTTACGGTCAAAAATTCGTTTAATCATCCGAATCGTCATCTACATCATCTACGTCGCCGGGCGACAGAGCTTTAATCTCCGCCGATATTTCAGCGCGGCGTTGTTTAGCAAGTTTCATAATTAACGAGAGGTGCTTGCGGGCGCGACGCGCAGCCGCTTTGTTGGTCTTTTGTCGGAAAGCCATATTCTCTGCGGCGAATCTGCCAACTTCAACCAAAAGCTCGCCGGTCGTGCTGCCTTGGGCGCGACGATCAAACAAGCGTTGATTCAAGACGCGACGCTCAGTGACTCCGCTAGGAGGTCCAAGGTCACTTGTGCGTCTCTCTTCTATCGATTGATTTTCGCTACCATTAGACTGATTTTCGCTACCGTTGCTTGGCTCACCGTTTCCTGCATTATTGAATTGTTCTGACATCGGCTATTTCTCCACAGCAAAAATTTAAGATTCGCCAGCGAAAACGGCGAATGGTTCCACATTAACGAGGGCAAGAAAGTCTTGCGTAACGCTGCGTAGTCTAGCACAGCGCGACAAATTTCAATAGACTTATTTATTCCTGTTCAACACCCATGCAGGGCATCCTGACGGAGAATTTGTTAGTTTATGCAAAAAAGATTTCCGCGATTTTCTTCCCATTAAAAGCAATTTCACAGCCGCTGGCTTTTATGCTTTCAGCATCTCTCTGGCGTGACGACGCGCCGTCTCGGTGATCTCTGCATAGGGCAGCATTCGCGCAATTCATTCTTCTCTGACCCTTGTTGCTTCCTTTCCTGTAAGCCTTTCGCCCCATACAAACATTTGGCTGCAATGGGCAGGTACAACTCTGGATTTAAGAGACTGCTTCAACAAAAGCAGCGACCGCTACCTTTCGCTGTGCCGCAAAGCTTTTTCGATGAAGTTTGATACGCTCAATCTCATGCAGCGTCTCAGCCGTTAAATAACTCTCGCCACAGTGAGGACAGCTAATAATCGGCACATTTTCGATAACCAATAAATTATCACCCTTTCCGTAGCTTTTACTCACATGGCGAACCCGCGCGCCTTCTTTTCCACAGTTGTCGCAAATCATAAGTTTACTCACTTTCTTCTAAATACACCGTAATAATAACTAACTTTCCGGTCAAGCTCAGCCTGCCAACCACGACGATGTCAGTGCCTATCAGCGTTTTGCCGCTAATCAGGTATTTCCAATCGCCTATAAATTTATTCTTTTGACGTTCGATAATTTCTCCTGTAAGAATGCCGCTTTCCACATCGAAGATTGACAACCCATCGTCATTCATTTCTTCTTCGGCATGCAAGGTCATTACATATTGTCGGGTGCGAACTTTCTCGCGCATTCGCTTTAGAATATTGTCGAACATGGCTTGTTCCAGAACGAATTGCACTATTTAGAATTCAACTTCTTTAAGGCTTCAGCACCGCCGAGCATTTTATGCTTTGAGCATCTCTCTGGCGTGACGACGCGCCGTGTCGGTGATCTCTGCGCCGGTCAACATTCGCGCAATTCATCTGATTGCATTTGTAAATGTTCAGCGGGCTTCTACGGGTTGCGACTCTGTGACGTTTGATTCGGGCATTCCAACTGCGGAATTGGTTTCCGTGTTGAGAGTATATGCATAATCAATGATCTCTTTCTCCAATTGAATAATGTGTCTGAGATAACCTTCTGACAAACTTGGAAAGAGTGAGGGGTTCGTCTCCTGTAAATGCACACGCATTGCTTCTAACATCTCGTGAAAAGTGTTTAATTGGCGAACCGCCGCTTCTAACTGAATTTGATTAGTTATCATAACATCACCTCCAAAACACCTTTAGGTCTATTCGTTACTTTATCAAAGTCATAGGCGTCAAGATGAACCCATTTCGGATATTGTCGCGCTATCCTCTCTTGTCTTGTAGCTATCCTCTTTTATTCGACCTGTGGATCCAATGAGGCGGTGGGCGAGAACCGGAGCCACTGCTTTATACGTTCTGTGCATACAGCCTCTCGGATCGGGTCTGACGCAAGCTCTTGACTGAACTTCATCACACCCTCGCCAAACGCAGCGATCAGTGCAGTGAAATATACGACTTTGGCGTTAACACCAATATGCTCTGCGTATGACTCCAAGCGGTTTATAGAGTGAGGGGATGTGACATACCAAAGCTCGTTGGCTCGCCCCTGGCGACTCATCCTTGATTCGGCAGCACTCGAATGGACGAGAGCGCATCGGGCACCATAAAGATCTTCGGATGTACAACCAATTTGCGACTGTGGCGTCAAGTATGTATCAACCCAGCGACAGAAATCCGACTGTGTAACATCTCCAGAAGACAGGCTCGCCCAAGCAAGAGTGTCGATTGCCGAATACAAGATAATGAGTGCCTGAAGGTAGCAGTTTGCATCGACTAGATGCCTGACTGAATCTACTGTCTGCATTCCAAACTGATTAATTTCGTTCATAATACCTCTTTCGTCACCGCTTGGTGCCTGACAACTCGTAACGTGATCATCGTAAATCAGTATAGTATCAAAATCATGAGGTTTAGTAGCTTGATATAAAACTGCCAGTAAGTATGAGTCGTCCTGATATTCTTTTCGCTTTAGAATTCAATTTCTTTAGCGCTTCAGCATCGCCGAGCATTTTATGATTTCAACATTTCTCTGGCGTGACGACGTGCCGTGTCGGTGATCTCTGCGCCGGTCAGCATTCGCGCAATCTCTTCGACGCGACCTTTGTTGTTGAGTTTTTCTAAGCTGACTGCCGTGCGCCCTTCGACAACGCCTTTTCGCACGATCAAATGGGTGTCGGCGAAACGAGCGATTTGCGCTTGATGGGTGACGCACAGGACTTGGTTCGAAGTAGAAAGCCTTTTCAATTTGACGCCTACCGCTTCAGAGACACGCCCGCCTATGCCTGTGTCTATTTCATCGAAGACAATGGTGCGCGGATATTCGAAAGCATTCGCTATGGTTTTCAACACCAGCATCAAACGCGAAGCCTCGCCCCCCGAAGCCACTTTCGCAAGCGGGCGCACATCTTCGCCGACGTTCGCCGAAACATAAAATTCCACGTGGTCTATACCGCGTGCAGTGAAAAGGCGCGACGAATTTCCGTCACTCAACTCTGCGTCAGTGGGTGAAGCGATGCGCGTTTCAAATCGCGCATTCTCCATAGCCACATCCGCAAGGTCGCGCACCACATTCTTTTCAAAATTCTTCGCCGCCCGTTCGCGTTTCGTATGCAGTTGTCGCGCCAATTCCAGGTATTGGCGACGCGCTGTGGCTATTTCTTTCTGCAATGCTTTTTCGCGTTCGTCTGAATGTTCTATGTGCTGTAAGCGGTCTTGCGATTTTTCGAGATGTCCGAGCGCGCTTTCAAGCGTCCCGCCGTACTTGCGTTTCAAGCGGGAAATCTCTGCCAGACGGCTCTCGACTTCGGCTAATCTTTCCGGCGAAAACTCTAATTCGCCCGCAAAATCGCGCAATGTAAACGCCAGGTCTTCCAGCAAAGCCCGCGCCGTTTGCAAGCCTTCCAGGTAGTTGCGGAAGTTTGATTCATATTGCGACAAATCTTCTATGCGGCGTGTGGCTTGCCCGATTCGCGCAATTGCCGAATCATCGTCTTCATAAACCAAACCGTAGCTTTCGCCGCAAATCGTCGTCAGCTTTTCGACGTTGTTCAAGCGGCGACGCTCTTCTTCCAGGCGTTCGTCTTCGCCAATTGCGAGTTGAGCGCGTTCGAGTTCTTCAATCTGAAAACGCAGAATGTCTATGAGTTGAAACTTCTCCGCTTCGTCGCGGCGCAATTCGTCAAGCTCGCGTTTGATCGCAGACCAACGCTTGTAAGCGGTGGAGACCTCCTGACGCAAATTTATCAATCCTGCGAAAGCGTCGAGCAACTCAAGATGGGTGTCGGGATTGAAGAGCGTCTGTTGTTCGCCTTGCCCGTGAATGTCAACCAGGAATTGACGCAGGTCTTTCAACAAAGCGAGCGTGGCGAGTTGATGGTTGATGAAAATTTTATTGCGTCCGTTGGCACTCATCTCGCGGCGAATTAAAATTTCGATTCTTTCTTCCTCGACCAATTCAATGCCTGCCGAAGCAAGCAATTTTTCAAGTTCAGGGTTGCGCCCTACCAAAAAGAGTCCTTCGATAAAGGCTCGCGTTTCGCCTGCTTTTATCATATCGGAAGCGAAACGCCCGCCAATCAAAACGCCGAGCGCGTCAACAATGATGGATTTGCCTGAGCCGGTTTCGCCGGTAAGCAGATTGAGCCCGCGATCAAATTCAACTTGCAAATCGTCTATCAGCGCGATGTTTGTAATATTCAATAGTGTCAGCATTCGTGTCAGATGTTAGAGATTGACTGTCCGGTAATCAAGAGTCAAACGCAAAGCGTTGATCGTTGCACGCCTGCTGTTTTTTATCCTTTGTGGAGTGGCGATTTCCACAACTACCGGGAAATTATCACTTCGCTAATCTGAATGATGGGTTTGATATTTGTGTAGTTGGGAATATCCCCCTCTAATACTTCGGCATGCGGGGAGAAAGCCTCAATAAAGGCTTCCAGCGAATCAAAGAGGAGATGCCCTATGGCAACATATGGCGGCGACGATTCCGGCAAACCACCACTCAAGCCGCTTTCTACAGTGACGCCCTTGAGAGCCGTTCCAAGCTTCTGCTCAACCATTGGGATATGTGTGTTGCAATAATAATCCAGATCGAATTTGCTGCCTTCTTTGCTGGGATAAAGGACGCTTACATTAATCATGATTGTCTCCTGTGGTTTATTTCTTCAAACTATTCTCCGGCTTCAGATATTTCCACCAACCCGCCCCTTGTCGTAGCCGATGGCGTGCGCACCGGACGCACCATCGTAGCAAGCAGATGTTCAAGCACGGCGCTTGGGTTCTTGCAAGAACCACTGTGTACAGGCGATGTCTGGATGATGGTGCTTCGCGGCGCAACCAGCCAGTGGAAGCGCTCCCTCTGTGAAAGTTTACCAATCGGTCCCGCCTGCTCGCCACCCGTGCAAATCGCCGGGATCGTCGCCAGGTGGGCGCGAATTGATTCCATATCCAGCGTTGAATCAATCGCCCTCAGCCGCCTCTCATCCAGCTCAATGCGCGCTTCCAGGAATCGTCGAGCCGAGCACGAAACAATCACGCCGACATTGACGAACTCTTCGCGCTCGACCTTGGGAACGACGCGAATGATAGCGTAATCATAGGTACAGTGATCGTGCACGGATCGCCTCCTCCAGAAAATCATGCGGTGGCTCTAACCGCTTTAGTAAATATTCGATATAAGCCTCCCGATATTGATCGCTCTTGTTGAATGAAGAGTTCCCGACCAGCCAAGGCTCAGGAATCAGTTTAACGAGGCTGTCAATGGTGGCGGGCGTGATGAGCGCAGTCATCTTTGCGTCTATCTCCTGGAGAGAGCTGGCAAAGCGGAGCAGGACGTGGTCTTTGATCAATGGGAAAGGATTCCGGCTACGTTCGAGATAATTGTCCCAACTGTGGTGGAAGTAGAGAGCCGCGCCGTGATCAATAAGCCAGAGTTGCCTGTGCCACATCAGCATATTCGTATTGCGCGGCGTGCGGTCTACGTTGGTCACGAAAGCGTCGAACCAGACGATCGAAGAAGCTAGATCCGCATCCGGAGTCTCTGCAACCGGGTCAAAGGTCACAGAGCCAGGCAGATAGTCGAGCGCCAGATTGAGACCCGCGCTCGCCTTTATCAGGTCTTGTATTTCAGGGTCCGGTTCGGTGCGGGCAAGTTCCGGGTCAAGTTCAACGAAGACGATTTCGGGCACCGGAAGCCCTGCTGCGCGAGCGATTTCTCCTGCCAGTAACTCAGCGATTAAAGCCTTGGGACCCTGCCCCGCGCCGCGAAATTTGAGCACATACATGCCATCATCATCGGCTTCGATGATTGCCGGAAGCGACCCGCCCTCGCGCAGAGGGGTTACATATCTTGTGGCATTTACGGTTCTCAATTTCATTCTAGATTACGTGTTTTGCATTCATTATGCTTCTTTCAGCAACCTTCTACTTCATTCATTTGCAAACTCATTACTGGATCTTGACAGAATAAGCTTAACCGCTTCGAGCAAATCTTCCGCGACGATTGCAGGATAACAAGGTCTGTGTTCGACGTTGGCAAGCGTGTCGCCGCCATAGCCAGTCATCACCAACACGCCGCGTGCGCCTGCGTTAGTCGCCAAATTGATGTCGCTCGCTTTATCGCCGATGACGAAAGACTTTTCGAGATGGACGTGGTGTTCACGCGCCGCTTGTTCAAGCATACCGGTTTGCGGCTTACGGCAATCGCAATCTTTTTTGTAGCTTTCATTGCCGATTTGCGGATGATGTGGGCAGTAATAAATCGCGTCAATTCGCGCTCCTTCTCGTTTCAGTTCGCGTATCAATTTTTCATGAATTGCGGCGAGCATCGTTTCATCATATAAGCCGCGAGCGATACCTGATTGATTCGTGACGATGATGATCTTGAATCCGGCGTCGCTCGCCAGGCGAATGGCTTCGGCGGCAAACGAATAGATAAGGAGTTGATCTGGATGTGAAGCGTAGCCTATGTCTTCGTTGATGGTGCCGTCGCGGTCTATAAAGATTGCCGGTTGCGGATTGCGGATTGCGGATTGCAAATTCAAATACTCCTTCTTATTCATTTCATTTTGATTCAAAAGAATTGTCTTCGCATCTTTTAAATTTCAGTGGAAAGAAAAACTGTAAATCCGCAATCCGCAATCCGCAATTAGAAAAGCGATTCGCCAATGCCTAAGAGTGAAGAGATGTTGTGTTGCACGTAATCAATTCGGATGCGCATCACCTCTAAGCTTTCGCGAAAACCTCCTGCGGCGCGTTGTGGATTGGGCAATGTGAATTTGTTACCACCCGCAAATTGCTGCGAGAGTTGAAAACGCGCAGATAATTTCAAAGCATTGGCGAGTTTCGTTGTACGCCAATCTTCGCCAGCCTTTGCCATTCTGTAAGCCGCAAGGATTCCTTCGGCGCGTGAAGCGGCGGGTGTTGAACGAGGCACGCCCGGCGAAAATCCTCCGGCGTATTCGAGGGAATCTTCATGGCTGTATTGATAAGAAATCATTTTTTCCGCAAGGGCTATCGCATGGTTTATGTACTTTTGCTGGCTTTCGATTTTGTTCAACGCTTCAAGGGCTTGCATGAGCCAGGCATCTGGCGGCAACTCGTCCATCTTGCGCTGCGATTCAACCAGGTAATCTGCGCCGCGTTGCGCCGTTTCAAGAAAGCGTTTGTCTTTGTCAATTTTGTACAAACCGACAAGCCCTAAAATCGCCTCGCCAGGATAATAGAGCGACACACTGCCTTCCGGCTCATCACCGCGCACAGGATGGTAACTCTCGAAAGAGCCGTCCCTATGCTGCATCGCGATGATCATATTCGCCAGACGGTTGGCATCTTCGCGGTTTGCCGATTTCGCGTCAAGCTCAAGTTGTTTGGCGGTGGCAAGCAAAGCCAGTCCGTTGGCACCGAGTTTCGCTTTGCCATCAAAATCTAAAACATAAATTGCATTTTTGATGTGCGACGAGCGAAATCTAGTCTTGAGAAAATTCATCGCGCGCCGCGCTGCCTTGAGGAAGCGAGCCTCGCGTGTCGCTTCATAGAGTTGAAAGAGCGAATAGACTGTCCCCGCGTGTCTCAAAATGTTGTACGTGCGTTTGTCAAATTCGTCTTTCGCGGGGTCGTAAGAGTAATTGAAGCTGCCATCGCTTTTTTGCATACGCAGAAGATAATCGCCGCCCGCTCGCGCTGCCGCCATAAGTATTGGTTTATTTAAAGCGCTTTGATTTTGCTGTTTGATTTGATTAGCGTCGTGAGCTTCATTGATGGGTTCATTTCCTAAAGTGGCATTACGCACAGGACTTTGATGACAAGCGATAATGATCATAACCATCAAAATCCCGAACAGACGCGCTTGTTTGGAAACGAGACTCATAAGAAGAAAAATACAAGACACAATAGAATAAGGCGAGAGAAATTCTCTCGCCTTATTCTATTTTTGAAATCAATCGCCAATCCTTCAAGGCTTTGGCAGGCAAACCCTTCTCAAATTGCAAGCTTTCAATGTCTCCTATTTTTTTGTGTCCTTCTCTTGCTCAGCTTGCGCTTGCAAGGGAACCATTGGAGCTTTATCAAGAATGTGATAAACAGTCGTGTATCGATCCGAAAATACTTTTTTCATGCGTGGTCGTTGGTTGGCTACGTTGATAAAGTCCCCATGGTCGTTGTCTGTGAATACATATTCGCAACCGAAATCATTGAGTATTTCCTCTTCCATTTCGCGCACACGACCTAAAGTGATGTCTTCATACCTGCGGAAAAGCTTTTCGTCTTTCAAACGCATGAAATCGGGGTCAAGCCCTATGATGTAGGTGTTGTGCGTGTTGTAAAAAAAGAGCATAGGGAAATCGTCCCAATCGGTGTGAAAAACCGTAGAGCCTGCTGGAGTGTTTTTTGCCAACCATTGCGCGCCACCTTTATAAGCGATACTGGCGGGTTCGTTAGCAATGTCTTGACGCGCCGCAACGATGGTTGATTGTGCCGCAAACAAAATCAACATGCCTGCGGCGATTGCAGTAACGGCTCGCGTTTCGTTCTTGATGAGTTGAGAGAGTTCAAGATTCTTCAATCTGTCACGAACGGCAAAGGCAAAAAAAAGTATCGCTGAAGGCGGAAAATATTCAACAAAACGGCGCGATTTCAACAACAAGACGAAATACATCGTCGCAACGAGGAACCAAAACAGGCGCGCTTTGTCAGTCTTCCATTCTTCAAAACTGGTAAACAATATGCCCGCCGCGTAAGAAAGAATCGCTACCAGTGACATGGTAAACATTGCCCAGGAGTTATACGGATACCACTCTGAGCCTACGGATGTTTCGTATTGGGTTGCGAAAAGTTTCGGCACGATGTGATCCCAGATGAACAAGATGTTGCGCGGGAAGTAAGGGTTGACGACGTGACCGACAATGATGCCGCTCACAAGAGCGAGCGGCAGTTTATAGGCGATTTTTTTATCACAGACATAATGTGCAACCATTGCGAAAAAGACCAAAGGCACAAGCGTCGGGAAGGCGTTATAGGTCCAAACGAAAAGCACCGTGAGAATGAAAAACCACTTTGCGTTCCCTTTCATAAGCAGATGAAAGGCGAAGAGTTGAAACGCCAGACTCAGCGCTTGTCCGCGAGCCATGCTCATTCGATAGAGAAATGGACTGGATGAAGCAAATAAAAGTATCAGCCACATCAGTGGCCAGCGTATGCCGTAGTGCACAATGATTAAATAAAAGATTGTGAAGGTAATCGCCGCAAAAAATACCGGCGCAAGTTTTGCGCCTACTCTGAGGTCGCTCAAAAAAGTGAAAGGCATCTGCAAGATGTGCATCCCCAGGTGTGGATCTGTATATCCCGCCTCATCCATGATAGTAAATTTCAAATAAGGAAAGCTGAGCGGCATACCTTGCTGGCGCATCAACTGTGCTGTTTTGATGTGATAATAGCCGTCGTAATCAACGATGTTTGGTCCTGCGAATTGAATATAGGCGAGCAGCGCGCTTGAAAAAAGAAGAGCGATTGTGGCATGCATAAACCAATTTGCACGGACTTTTTTCAGCGCCCAGGCGCTTACCCTGGCAGCATATTTTTTTGCACTCAAAGATTCAGAGCTTTTTGGTAAAGCTTCTATATTTTCAACTGACATGGCTCAGGTTCTCCAATCTTTTACTTATCAATTCAAGGTGAGGATGAAAATTCAGAATGCGCGATGATAGAAGGGTGCAACTTTGCACCCTTCTATCATCGCTAGCTATTGCTTCGCTGTTGAAGCAAAGACCAGGGGTTGAATTATCTCACGATAACTTTCGAGGCGATGATGACGCCGTTAGATAGTTGTGTGCCTTTAA